>JASLBT010000217.1 GCA_030146445.1 Segetibacter sp.
AAGAGATCATGTCAGTCTGATAACATCCGAGAGATATTTCAGTGTACCGGAGGGTCGGCAATCAATATTGTGGACCCTTTTCGATTTGGAGGTTTCATGCCGGCATCTATGAACTGCTGTACCTGAAGAATTTTAGGGCTACCGTGGCTGAAGGTTGACTTAGGGGGTTAATCACTCAACAGACTTTCCTACCGCTTTAACCGGCTTATTGGCGAGGTACACGCCAACCAGTATGATGCCGAGGCACAAAACCTGGAGCGCGGAAATTTGCTCGCCATCGAGTAATCCCCAAAAAACCGCTACGAACGGTATCCCATAGGTCACCATTGAAGCAAAAAGGCCGCCCGCCCGTTTTACCAGCATGTAGAAAAGGATCGAGGCCAGAGCTGTACCAAAAACACCAAGGATTACGCCGGCAGCAGTTGATTTTAGTACTCCTGCATTGGTAAACTCGTGCCGCAGGTATCCACTCAAAAGAAGGGCCAGCCCGGATGGTATCACCAGGAAAGTAAAGGCTACAGCAGCAATGTTCAACGATCCCACAGCGTTTAGGTGCCTTGCGACGATATTTACATTGACACCATAGAAAATGGTTGCCAGTAACACAAGCAATGAATAGCCGAGATAGCTAAAACTGATGTTTCCTTTTGCAACGAACAAGAGGCAGAGACCGGCAAAACCGATCAAAACGCCCGTTTGCTTACGCCTGTCTATCTTGACGTCAAAAAAACCTATCCCGACAACAATCGTGAACAGCGGTGTTAATGCATTTAAAATTCCTGCAAGTGAGCTGTCAATTCTTGTTTCAGCAATACAAAACAGAAACGCGGGAAAGAAGCTTCCCAGCAGTCCCGAAAACATCACCAGCTTCAGCTTATCGGCTGGTATCGCTTTATACGCCTTAATAGCAAACGGCAGTAAGACCAGGCCGGCACTAATCATTCGTAATCCTGCCACATCGTACGGCGAAAGGGCTTCCATCCCGGTTTTCATAAGTTTGAAAGAACTCCCCCAAATCAGGCACAACACAATGAAAATCCCTATGTTCACAAATTTATTCTTCAAACATCATGGTTTGCTGTAAAGGTCATACATTCGGGAGTACAGTTTCAAATAATCTAAAGCGTTCATCGTGATCAGACTGAAGGAGATTTCCACCCGGGCACCTAAGGATTGGGATAAAGAAACAACGAAAGCCAAAACAGCAGAGATACTGGAAGAGCTGGACGACCTGCAAAACCTGTTGTATGCCGGAGGTAAGCACTCCGTGTTGGTGATCCTGCAGGGTATGGATGCCAGTGGCAAAGATGGAGCTATCAAAAACGTATTCAGCTATATAAATCCACAGGGAATATCGGTAACATCGTTTAAGGCACCGTCGACCAAAGAACTTTCACACGACTTTCTATGGCGCATACACCAACATGCACCAACTAAAGGTATGATCCAGCTCTTCAACCGATCGCATTATGAAGATGTTTTGATCACGAGAGTTCATAAGTGGTGCGACGATGAGACCGCCTATAAACGTATGGAGGCTATCAATCACTTCGAGTGGCTCCTGCAGGAACATAATGACACCACGATTTTGAAATTTTTTCTGCATATCTCGCGGGAAGAGCAAAAGGAGCGTTTCGAGGAAAGGGTGAAGAATCCTTTTAAGCGATGGAAGCACAACCCAAAAGATGCGGAGGAGGCTAAGTTGTGGGACGACTATCAAAAAGCTTACGAGGACTGTTTTGAACGATGTAACAAAGTTCCCTGGCACATTGTACCGTCAGATCAAAATTGGTATAAAGAACACCTTATTGCTAGCCGGGTGATAGAAACTTTAAAAGGTTTGAAGTTAGAATACCCCGAATAGCCCCGGTGTGCGATCAATCTACTATTGTCCATTTCGCGATCATGACATGAGGGGATTGCACTCACCAGCTAACCGCACAACTCACCCGTTAGCTCACTAAGAACAATGTTGTTTGGCTTGAATTTTCTTAGCGGAGCATTAATATACTTCAAGGAGCTTTCTTTGAAGTTCGTATGCAACTAAATAACAAGGATCGGGGAGTTTCAATGGCCTTGTACCCCTATTGTTATTCCCCTGTGCAATACCCCGGTAGGTCAGCAGCCAAAGTCAACGTGCAAGTCCAGGCCTTACAAACTCCGCTTTCTCCTTTTTTCCGCTGTCGGTGATCGCTTCCTGTGAATTGTTGAAATCCGGTGAAGCGTTTATATTTGTAAGGCTTCACCGCCCGCAGCTGCGTTCAATCACTTACCAAAACTTTATGAAAAAATCATTACTCATCACTGTCTTGTGTTCGGTTGTATGGTCGACCGAGGCTCAAGTTTCCGGAATAAGAAGTAACGTTGAAGCACCCGGGAAATCTAAAAAGGCCCAAGGGAAGTGGGATAACGGGGGGGTGATAAGCTTTGCCGTTGCTCAGGCCGGTACACGCAACTGGGCGGCTGGTGGCGACAGGTTTAGTCTTTCCGCTAATGCTTTTCTTTACCTGTACGCCAAACATACCATCGGCAGAGGGCATTGGGACAACATGGCTGATGCAAGTTTTGGATTGCTCAACAGCCGCGCTTTTGGCCTGGTTAAAAACGATGATAAACTTGAACTGACCTCAAGGTGGTCGTATGAACTAGGTAAAAAGACAGTTCGGCACTTTAGGGTTGGTGCTGTAGTTAATTTCAGAACCCAGTTTGCAGACGGGTACGATTATGATGAGGTTGAAAAACGGCGTATTTCCGCGTTTTTAGCACCTGGCATTTTCATTGTTTCACCTGGAATCGAATACTATTCGAAAAAGCAGGACTTCAGCACTCACCTGGGTGTCGCAAGCCGCTCCGTAATTGTGGCAAACCGGCCTTATGAGCTTGCTGCAAATTATGGTGTTTTACCAAACAGTGAGGTTCGTATAGAAGCCGGGCTGCATGCTTTAATCAACTTTCAAAAGGAAGTTGTGAAGAGTGTAGACTTGCGTTCCGCACTTGACCTGTTTTCTGATGTTGTTGCAGGGGATCCGGCCAACGTAGATGTTTATTGGACCAACATGATCAATATGCGTGTGAATAACTGGCTAAATGTTATGTACAGTTTTGATCTGAAATACGATGACAATACCCGTATTTTCGGCTATACCAAAGCGAAACCTGACACACAGTTGAAGTCTGTTTTCGGCGTAGGCGCTTCCGTCAAATTCTAGTGCCGGTTAAAATAAGTATACTTTTGTGAAATCCCGTTGCCAGCCATTGGGATTAAATTTCCAGTACAAACCGCTTAAGTGAACCCAGAGATATACCAGATAAAGCTCCCCCAGTTTGAAGGTCCTTTCGACCTGCTACTTTTCTTTATTGAACGCGACGAGCTCGACATTTACAACATACCCATTACTACTATTACAAACGACTTCCTGGCGTTTATTCATGGGCAGGAGTCACTTAACATTGAACTCAGCAGCGAGTTCATCCTTTTTGTGTCGACGCTAATGCGCATAAAGGCAAAAATGCTCCTGCCGCGTAAAGAAGTTGATGCGCAGGGTAATGAAATTGATCCAAGGCAGGAGTTGGTCGATAAAATCCTTGAGTATAAAAAATTTAAGGAGGCAGCCGTTCAGATGGCCGAGATGGAAGCGCTTAGGATGTTAATGGTAAAAAGAGGTAACCTGCAGAAGGAGCTCAGCGAAATAGGTGAAAATGCAGGAGAAGGCACTGAGATACAAAATATCAGTTTGTTTAAGCTGATGAAGGCTTTTGAGAAAGTAATGCAAAAAGTACATGACAGGCAAAATAAGCCGGTTCATACCGTGGTTCGTTATAATTACACCATGGAAGAGAGCAGGCAGTATGTACTTGAGACTGCTTCAAAAGGGAAAACAGTTTCTTTCGAAAAGGTATTTGAAGTTTGCAATGACCGTATTCATGCCATATTTCTCTTCCTTTCAGTACTGGAGCTTATCCAGCTACATTTTATGACGATCATGGTGGGCGAGGGAAAAAACAATTTCATAATAGAATGGAACGAAAACCGCGAGGAAGAAGACACCGGACTGGACCTTGCCACCCGAAATCATCCTTCAGAAAACTAGCGTAACTGCCGGCAATAGCCTACACGCCCTTACAGGATATCGAAGGCTAATTTTCAGCCAGCAATATAGCTGCTCACCTTGATCTTATGTTTTAGCATCTCCCGAACTGTGTCGGCAATACCCTGAGCGTCGTAACCGCATTCCCGGTGTAACTCCTTCAGACTGCCATGCTCGACAATCCGGTCGGGTATTCCCAGGATTTTAACTTCTGCATGGTAGTTGTTTGCTGCCATGAACTCCAATACAGCGCTTCCAAATCCGCCTGTGACTGTGCCATCTTCTACGGTAATCACCTTTTCAAAGTTTTGGAACACCTCGTGCAGTAGATCTTCATCAATTGGTTTAACAAAACGCATGTCGTAATGGGCAGGGTTGAGCCCCTGTGTTTTGAGTTCCCGGATAGCACTCGTGACAAAATTACCCGGATGCCCAAATGAAAGTATGGCAATGTCTTCACCCGACTTCAGTTTACGACCTTTGCCAACAGGAATTTCTTTGAAAGGCGTACGCCACTCGGTCATTACACCTTCTCCCCTCGGGTAACGGATAACAAAAGGAGACTGGTTCGAAGGTAACTGGGCCGTATACATCAGGTTCCTCAGTTCAGACTCGTTCATGGGTGCACTGATGATCATGTAAGGGATACACCGGAAATAAGCAATATCATATCCTCCATGGTGGGTTGGTCCGTCTTCGCCAACAAGCCCTGCCCGATCCAGGCAAAATATAACCGGCAACTTTTGAATCGCGACGTCGTGCACTACCTGGTCGAATGCCCTTTGCATAAACGAAGAATAGATGTTGCAGAACACGGTCATTCCCTGGGTTGCAAGGCCGGCACTGAGGGTTACTGCATGTTGCTCGCATATACCCACGTCGAATGAACGCTCCGGCATCTTATCCATCATGAACTTCAGGGAGCAGCCGCTGGGCATTGCAGGTGTAACCCCCATGATCTTATCGTTTGCTTCAGCAAGTTCAACTATGCTATGTCCGAAAACGTCCTGGTATTTGGGCGGTTGTGGTGTATCAAATTTTTTCCTGACGATTTCTCCGGTGATTTTGTCGAATAATCCGGGTGCGTGCCATTTGGTTTGATCCTTTTCCGCCAGCGAATAGCCCTTGCCTTTAACGGTGATGATGTGAAGGATTTTCGGTCCGGGTATCTCCCGCAGGTCTTTAAGCGTGTCGACCAGTTTGGTGATATTATGCCCGTCGATCGGACCAAAGTACCTGAGCTTTAATGCTTCAAACAGGTTCGCACTACTGCTGACCATGCCCTTTACACTGTCGGTAAGTTTATGCGCCATGGCCCTTGTAAATCCCTTGCCAACCGGTAGTTTCCCTAATGCATTCCAAACATCGTCTTTAAGCTTATTATAAGTAGGAGAGGTGGCGATATCGGTAAGGTATTCCTTTAATGCGCCAACATTTGGGTCGATGCTCATGCAGTTATCGTTTAATACGATCAGCACATCGCTATCTGCTACGCCGGCATGGTTCATGGCTTCAAAGGCCATCCCGGCAGTCATCGCGCCGTCGCCAATTACGGCAACAACTTTGCGGTCGGCTTCTTTCTTGTATTTGGCGGCCATTGCCATACCCAGCGCTGCGGATATCGAAGTAGAAGAATGGCCGACGCCAAAAGTATCATATTCACTTTCCGACCGTTTTGGAAATCCGCTGAGACCGTTGTATTTACGGTTTGTATAAAAACTATCCCTGCGGCCGGTTAAGATTTTGTGTCCGTAAGCCTGGTGGCCTACATCCCACACCAATTGATCGTAGGGAGTATTGTAGATGTAGTGTAAAGCAACTGAGAGTTCTACAACCCCAAGGCTAGCTGCAAAATGTCCCCCGTGAACACTAACAACGTCGATGATGTATTGCCTAAGCTCGTCGCAAACCTGGTGTAATTGTTCCCGGCTAATTTTTTTAAGATCCGAAGGAGCGTCTATTGACTTCAGCAGCGTGCCGGGGATAATTTCCATTCACTAAATTTTTGTAAAAATAAGGCTTTAAACCTTTTTGAGGGGATAGCGTACCTATCACAACAAAGTTTTATAACGAAAGTTTAAATCCCAACCCGGAGTTCACAACGTTAATCATGTAATTGCTTTCGCTGGAATTTGATACCTTGTTGAAAACAACGAAAGACCAGCAATTGAAGTCACATTAGGGTGCTGCACCAATGGAAAGCACATTTCGCCTTTGATCAAAACTATTGTGGTGAAAGCACGACACTTCGTTATTTTTGAAACTTATGAACCAAAAGATCTCTAAGTATTGGCTTTGCCAGATTGGGGGCTGGAGTACCTATATTATAGTATGGACCTTCTTCTACCTGACTTTACGTACCCAGGAGCAGCCAAATTTTTTTGAGGTTCTTATGCTTGACGCCATCGTAGGTATGGCAACGACGCACTTGATGAGGTTTTGTATCCGAAGGCTGGGTTTCCTGAAGAAGTCCCTGGATATCCAGATCATCTCCATGTTTCTTACAACACTGGCTTTCTCCTTTGCTTTTGGGTTCGCCAGCATCTTCTTCGAGAACTTGCTGAATCTAACCCCTGAACAGTTTAAACGTTTCACCCTCATCAACCAAACCTTACGGGCATCTTATGGTGCTTTCTTCTTTCTTATTATCTGGAACCTTATCTATTTTACCTACCACTACATAGAAAAGAGCCGCCAGGAGCAGCTTGACAAAATACGTTTGCAAACGTTGGTTAAAGAATTGGAACTAAAAACCATTAAATCTCACATCAATCCTCACTTTATTTTCAACGCGCTCAACAGCATCAGGGCGCTTGTTGATGAAAATCCCGAAAGAGCGCGCCAGGCGATTACTGAACTCAGTAACATCCTTAGAAGCAGCATGAAAGCGGAGAAGCTTGAAACAGCGCCGCTTGAGAAGGAATTGGGGATAGTAAAGGACTATCTGGCACTTGAACACATTCGTTTTGAAGACCGGCTCAGGGTCGAATATGACGTGGATGAGGATACGCTGGATCAGCCCGTTCCGCCAATGATGTTACAGACGCTGGTTGAGAATGCCATAAAACATGGGATTAGTAAAAGGGTTGAAGGCGGGGTAATTAAAATTATATCAGACTTCAAGGGC
>JASLBT010000222.1 GCA_030146445.1 Segetibacter sp.
AACAGTCGTTACACTTTCGGCCGGTACTTTATTCGTGATGTGGTTAGGAGAAAAGATCCAGGATAAGGGTTTAGGTAATGGTACATCGATCATTATCATGGTAGGCATCCTTGCCCGTTTTCCTCAGGCGCTTATCCAGGAATTTGCTGCTAAGCAGGCAAAAGGTGGTGGTGGTTTGTTGATCTTCCTGATTGAAATTGCCATTTTTATCGCGATTGTAATGGGTATCATCATCCTTGTTCAGGGCGTACGTAAGATACCGGTTAACTATGCAAAGCAAATTGTAGGTAATCGCCAGTTTGGAGGTGCAAGGCAGTTTTTACCCATGAAGGTGAACAGCGCCGGTGTAATGCCGATCATCTTTGCCCAGGCGATTATGTTTCTGCCAACATTGTTTTCTTTTACTAATACAGAGTCCGGGCAGGGCATAGCAAAAGTGTTTGGCGATCATAGCAATTTCTGGTACATGCTGGTATACTCAGTAATGGTTATCGCATTTACTTTCTTGTATACGGCACTCATCTTTAACCCTAAGCAAATGGCAGAAGACCTGAAAAGGAACAACGGATTTATACCCGGAGTTAAACCAGGCCAGCCAACCGCTGATTATATCGGTGCGGTAATGGATAAGATCACCCTTCCCGGTGCAATCTTTCTCGCTTTGGTCGGCATTCTACCCGGCTTCGCCCAACGTTTAGGTGTTACCTCGTCATTTTCTACTTTCTTTGGTGGTACATCCCTCCTGATTATGGTAGGTGTTATCCTGGATACGCTTCAGCAAATTGAAACCCAGTTGTTGATGCGCCAATATGATGGACTAATGAACAGTGGTAGAATCCAGGGCAGGCAGATGAGTACCGCTTCATCGATATAAATACTTCAATTTTATACTTAGTTACACCTGCCCGGGCTTCCAGGCAGGTTTATTTTTAACATGAGCCGACCAAGGAATATGATTCACTATAAAACAGATGCTGAAATTGAACTGATGCGCAAAAGCAACCTCCTGGTTAGCCAGGCAATTGCTGAAGTAGCCGGGTTTTTGAAGCCCGGAGTCACGACAAAAGCAGCAAACGACCTCGCCGAAACGGTGATACGGGATAATGGCGGAGTCCCATCTTTTTTAAACTACCGCGGCTTTCCCTTTGCAGCTTGCATCTCTGTAAACGACGCTGTTGTGCATGGTTTTCCGACAACGGAGGTGTTAAAAGATGGTGACGTAGTCTCCGTAGATCTTGGTGTATACATGAATGGCTTTCACGGCGACAGTGCTTATACATTTGCCGTCGGAGAAGTTGATGAGAGCGTTTTAAATCTATTGAAGGTTACCAAGACCTCACTTTTTAAGGGAATTGAAAAGGCGCACCACGGAAACAGGATAGGCGACATCGCCTTTGCAATACAGGACTATACAGAAAAAACCCATGGCTATGGTGTGGTAAGGGAGCTCGTGGGACATGGCATCGGGAAGAGTTTGCACGAAGATCCTCAGATGCCGAATTTTGGTAAACGGGGAAATGGCCCAAAGCTAAAGGAAGGAATGGTTTTGGCTATTGAGCCCATGATCAATCTGGGCGTGAAAGAAGTGTTTTACGATGATGATGGCTGGACCGTTCGCACTAAAGACCGGAAACCGTCAGCACATTACGAGCATTCAGTCGCTATCCGCAGATCGGGTACCGATATTCTGTCTTCCTTTGAAGGGATCGAAGCGGCAGAAAAAGCGAACCCTAACCTGAACTCTTCATATCATTAATATATTTTTGGCAAAACGCATCAAACCCTTCTTTCATCCGAAGGGTTTTTTATTTTAGTAAAAATGTTTCTATGGCAGAAGATACCAGCCCGGAAGAATCGTACAGCGATGACCCGGAAGAACAATTGAGAATGGAAAACCAGGTTCTTAAACTAAAGCTGCTTGCAGAACTCGGAGGAGAGTTTGAACAACTCGAAGATCTTGGCCCCGAGATGGAGAACATATTTTTGAAAAACGTGATCGAGTTTGAACATAAGTATGCCCAGTCACCTTCCAAAACAATCTACGAGATCATTGGTAAACCCGAATTTAAGAAGTCATCGGGGTTAAGCGATCAGGAAATTGTGGTTGCGCTTCAGGAAGTCGAATCCCTGCTAAGGCAAAAAGATATCGAGGTCGACTACGAGGTTTGGTACCCTGAACGGCAGAAATACGAGTTTATCACAGAAGAGTTATTTGCGCATGAAGCGTCCATGATGGTTATGCCGGGAATGACGATGCATTTCGTTTACGAAGAGTTTCATCCAAACCACGATTATTACATCCGGCGGCGGGCCCAGCAGTTTTGCGAAAACTGGTTTGACCGTTCCTTCGATGAATACAGTTTTGAGTTGGCACCTTCGATTGACTTACCAGGGCATGGACCCGTATCAAGAGAGGAATTCCTTGTTAAGGTCCAGCAGGTTTTTAGCAGTTTTCAGTACTTCGAAAACGGTCGGTACGATATCGATTCAATAACATACAAGCTTCATGAAGAGGCCGTCAGTACCGGGTTGGCCACCGGCACCGTCAGCTACGATGGTGTGCTGGAAAGCGGTGAGGTACTGCACACCCAGGGTGTTTTTAAAGTCTACGTTCAAATGGAGCGCGGAATGTGGCAAATAACAGCATTTGAATGGCCGGGTTTTGGCCAATGACGCCTTGGTTGAATGAGTTTTGTGAACGATTAAAAGCAGCATTCGGCCCATATTCCTCCATGTTTGAAAATGGCTTTGATCTTTTGTGAGACTAGCTGCCTTGTTGCCCAGGTAATCGGAATCCTCCGGGTCATTTTGAATAGGGCATGATCCACTTGATGTCCTGTTTCATCGGGCGGCCCCTTCAGATACGCTGGTTATGCAACTCAGCAGTAATCGTAAAGTGAATTTAGCGCTGAAACTTATCTAACATTACCTTATCAAGTCACCAGCTATGGATCGGTTCCATAAAGAGCCGCTGGAGAATAATCATGGCAAACAAGTCGAATAAGCTGGTTGTGATCGGTGGCGGTGCAGCTGGTTTCTTTTGTGCCGTTAATGCGGCACGATTGAACCCGGCTCTCGAGGTTACAATTATTGAGAGAACGAGTAAATTATTATCGAAGGTTCGGGTTAGTGGTGGCGGGCGCTGCAACGTGACTCATGCCTGCTTTGAGGTCCCCGCACTTGTCAAACGTTATCCCCGCGGCGGCAATTTCCTAAAAAAGATCTTCCAGGTTTTTGGTACTTCAGACACTGTAAGGTGGTTCGAAGAAAGGGCAGTTCCGTTAAAAACGGAGGCAGATGGCAGAATGTTCTCAATCACCGACACCTCCCAAACGATCATCAATTGCCTTTTGTCCGAGGCAAACAAATACGGCGTTGAGATCTTAATGAATCGTGAGGTAAAGAAAGTTGATCCTGCAGACGGTGGGTTCCATCTATGGTTTAACAACAATGAGCGGCTTTTCGCGGGATTTGTATGTATCGCTACGGGGGGTTACCCAAAGAACGAGATGTTTAGCTGGCTAACCAGTTTAGGTCATTCCATTGAGTTGCCAGTACCATCGTTATTTACTTTCAATATGCCTGGAAACAGGATTACCAACCTGATGGGTGTTAGCCTCCCCGATGTTGCAGTCAAGGTAAGCGGCAGCAAGCTCAACGAAACCGGTCCGCTGTTAATCACCCACTGGGGTATGAGCGGGCCAGCTATTCTTAAATTATCAGCCTGGGGTGCACGCGAACTTGCGGACAGGAATTATCATTTTACTTTGCTGGTTAACTGGGTACCCCGATACAATGAACAGTCCTTACGGGAGAACTGGCAAGGGTTACGAAATCAATTGTCTGCTCAGAAGATCGCAAATAGAAACCCATTCGATCTGCCCGTGCGTCTTTGGAACCACCTGCTTGAAGAAAGCGGGATTAAAGCTGATAGCCGGTGGGCCGATCTGCCAGGAAAGGAACAGAACAGGCTTATGAAAAACCTGACTTCGCACGAGTTTGAAGTCAAGGGGAAAACCACCTTTAAAGAAGAATTTGTTACCTGCGGAGGTATCCGCCTAAATGAGATTGATCCTGCAACTTTTGAAAGCAAAAAAACTCCGGGGCTATACTTCGCGGGTGAAGTACTTGATGTTGATGGAATCACTGGCGGCTTCAATTTCCAACATGCCTGGACTAGCGGCTGGATCGCAGCACAGGCAATTGCTAAAAAAGCTGAACGGAGTCATGCTGTTGAAGATAGGCCTGGGCTGCAGGAAGATGTAAATGGTGTGACGAGTTAAGCTGTCGCAACCCTGAAAACCTTTATGCGATGGTGACAAGCCTCTAGCCTGCCAATAATAAGCTTAGGCAAAGGCTGATGAACTGATACAGAACCCTTATTCCCGGCAAATTCTACCACTAAGCAATCACAAGGGTTACAAAAGGTTGCTTTAGCTGCTCGCGGGTTTTAGCGGCGTGTTGCGTAATAAGTAAGTGAGTAACATGCCGGCCGGAGGGGATCCGGCAAGCAACGATGTACAGCCCCTGCGTCATCTGCTGGTCGCCCAAATTGTCTGAGGCCGATTAGTTCTCGAGAGGCCTAACGCTATAGCCCTTGGCTCGTAAAAGGTTCAAAACGCCTTTTTCACCCCCCAGGTGGCCGGCTCCAACAGCAAACAGGGTTTTCTTGCCGAACGCAATGTTTTTAAATTGATTAACCCAGTTACGGTTGCGATCGTATAACAACAGGTCGAGGTAGCTGTTAACACCAGATTCTTCGCGGGTGGTCAGATCATGTAATTTATCGACATCCTGTTCGCGGTAAACGGCGATCATTTCGTTCATGGCCGCTTTGTATTTGCCGATGCTGTCTATCAACTTCACCAGCTCCTTTGCCTGCTCGTCGTACGGTATGCTATCGAAAATGCTGCTCTGAAATGCCATCGTTTCCAGTCCTTTTGTAGGTTTTTTTAACCTGCTTGCTTCGTCGATGATGCGGAGATCAATTCCATTCTTTTGATCGCATTCGAGAAAAAGTTCATAAAGCCCTGAAGAAATCATCATCGGTTGCTGCCGTTCAAGCACACTAAAAGGCATAGCGGGTTGATGGGTCTCGAAGAAGGTCTTTACTTTCCCGTAGTCGTCGGCTGATAGAAAATCAGCCAGGGTTTTTCCTTCCTTCATTGAAAGATTGGTCATTCCACTCATTAATTCGGCAATGTCGTCCATGTCAACTTCAAGATATACCTGGTCAACCTCCCGCAACACCGCTTTCACATTCGGGCTAAGCACAGCCTCATTCGCACACATCATATGCATGGTACCAAGGAAATAGGCAGGATCGGGCAACTGATTCCCGCTTACTTCCCATAACAGTGTTTTGGCCGTGGGTGACTCAGGAAAAGTTGATTTATGCCTGCATGAAAAAAAGAATGCTAAACCCAAAAACGAAAGAACTTTTGCTGCCGATAGTTTCATTATGGTTGGATTGAAATCCTGCATTTTGAAGTCCGTTGACTAAAATGGCATGGTTTTGCTATTATTAAATATGTTTTTTAAGGGTTTAGGGTTGAAAAGGGGGCTCAATTCTTTGAGCCCTAATTTATTGCCCATAAGTAAGCATTTTCGGTATCAATCCTCCTGTCTCAAGGGCTAAAGTTGTTCCCCTGCCCAACCACCTAGTAACTCAGTAAAATCCGCTCATATCAGGTCAAATCACTTGTGGAATGTTCGGGAATATTTTTCCTTAAACAGGGAAAAATAATACCCTTGAATCATTCTCAAACAGGTAAGTTGCTGAAAACAGCAAATAAAAAAAGCAGGAGAAAATTCCTGCTTCTTTTACACCTGTAAACGAAGAATTATAAATGCGATTGGATTTTTTTATCAAGTATCGATTTGGGCACCGCACCAATTTGCTTGTCTACAACTTTGCCATCTTTAATAAAGAGTATGGCAGGTATAGAGGTAATACCATAGTTCATACTCAATGTAGGGTTGTGGTCAACGTTTACTTTACCAACATTTACTTTTCCATCGTAGTCCCTGGCTAATTCTTCAACAACAGGACCGATTGCGCGACATGGTCCGCACCACTCCGCCCAAAAGTCTATAACGGTTAGTTTGTCGCTGTCCAGTACTGTCGACTGAAAGTTTGCATCTGTGAATTCTAGAGCCATAAAGATAAATTTAGAGTATTAA
>JASLBT010000223.1 GCA_030146445.1 Segetibacter sp.
AATACCGGCGGTCTTGTCCTGCGCGCACGCGCTGGTAACGGCCACAACGGTAAAAACAACAGCCCATAGGTTTAAAAGGGGACCAACCTGGCCAGCCTTAACGGTGCCATTACACCCGGGATAATCAGCCGTTTTCCGTTCGTTTACGAATGAGTTGTTTAACACTAGAGAAGGCTTAAGGATCGTTTTGAAGATGTTGGTAGATGTTGGTTGCATGTTTGCTGGGTTTGAAAACTGTTGGAAGATTATCTTATAATGAAAAGGACTTTGGATTTCAAAGTTGAGGTGCAAAAAAAGGGTGGGGGTTTGATTGTAGTGACGATTAATTTGGTGTGATGCGTGAGGGGATAGGAACGGAAAGCCCACAGTCCCCCCAAATGCTTTGGGGGTTGGGACGAGGACTTGGAGTGTATAGCCCGGCCCCTTGCGCAGCTTGGGGACACGCCCTAAGAGCTATAATGTTGGTGATCCGGAACCTGTTTTTAGCAGTGGTAAATCGATGCTTGATCATTTAAGTCGTGTGTGTGGTGGTTTATTTAAAGCCAAATACGAGGGGGAAGATAAACGTGACGATTATCGCCCACACGACGTACACGGGTAGGTAAAAAGAAATTGATTTCCCAACCGCGGTAATGTTTCCTCTGTTTGTCAGTGCCCTGTATAGTTGCGCGGCTACCAGTAAAAGATTAACCAGGATTAAGACGTTACTGCCCAGGACTGCGGCCCTGTTGGGTGTAAGTCCCAGTTCTGAAATCCGGAACAAGATGGCAGAGAGCGCTATGCCATTAACGATTATGGTGACCGCGGACAAGAGGAAAAGAATGAGGGTTTCCGTTGAGCTCCCGGTGGTTGCGGATGTGCCGGCCACGGAAAAGAAAATCATGGCTAAAACGCCTACTAACAATGCATTAAAGATCAGGAGGAATTCGCGATCGTTGTAGGGATCTTTACCGGAATAAATGATGGCCGCCAGGTAAATTATGAGCATTACCAATACGATGGGACTGAATATTTTGGCAATTACCGGCGAAACTCTACCAACCAATTGGGGATTGGTTTGCGTAAGGTAAGTGCCGACAATAGGCGCAGCGGAAAGTCCAAAAATCCCTACGTATTGGAAGTATACATCTTCGATATTGAAGCCGATGAGGTTAAACAGGCCCACGGTGACAGCGCTCATGATCCCGCCTGCAATCAGGATCAGGGTTGTCATCACCACGAGGTCGCCGTTATACCTTAGATAGCTCAGTCGTTTATCATGGTCATGTTGCTTGTCGCCAACGAAAGCAAATCCCAGGACAGCCCATAAGAATAAAAGTAAGAAAGCGCACGACAACATTAGCGTATCACTCTTCTTAACATCGGGAAGTGAATTAATAAATAACACGCTAAAAACGATTGTACCAGCAATTAAAATAACCTTGCCGGCCGACAATTTATTTTTCCAGGCAAAATAAGCCGATAACAGCGGGAATATAATAAAGCCGATATTTCGCGGATAGAAAAAGTCTTCGTTTATAGCTAAAAAGACGGGCAACTTCGCGATTATACCTGCTATAATAGCAGCAATAATTACAAATACAATTTCGCTGGTCGCGACATTAGACCCATCCTGCTTTGAAAAATTCAGGCGTTCATTCCAAAATCCGGCAACCGCATTTTCTTTAATATCAGGATACACGGCACTAAATGCGCGTTTGAACGTTAATTTATCTGACCGGTATAGTCGTTCAAGTTGCCGGGGATTTTGAATATTTGACAGAATTTCGTCTTTCATGATTGAGAATTAATTTGAACCAGGAGTATTTTATTAACCATTGTATTTTTTTGTTGTTAACGTCAGCGTTCACAATTTTTCTTTAGCTGTAGATGTACTGTTGGTGTTGGTTGTATCCGAATTGCCTGATGAGTTATCCGCCATGGATTTTTCTCCATTCAACGGTGCTATCGCTTGTTAATTTAATCACCAATGTTTTTGTATAAATAGGGTAAACGTTTGCGAAATACTTCTTTACAATGGTGTAGAAAAGGTGACCATTATCGATGCGGTCGGGTTCGCCGAGCAAATTAAATACTTCGTCTTTTTTTAGTCCTTTCAATGTGTAATTGTTAATGAGATCAGCCAGCATGTTATCCCGGTAGGGGTACTCAATACCGGTGGTTTGTGCCCATTTCATTTTGTTGAATTTTTCTGGTTTGATTTCCTGTTGATTGTTTTTGCAAGCTGTAAAACAGAACAGTAGTAATAGCAGCAGATTTGTTGATTTCATTGGTATATATCTGTTGTGGTTGGCTTTAATTTTTCTGACGCTGTTGACGGTTTAGTGTTACCTGCAGCCGATCATTTCTGTAAGCGACAGCAAATATGCTGCATTGGAGAAATTGGGCACGGGGCGGGCAGTTTTGAAAATCGGAATATCAGGTGCCGGTGCTGTCCCTACATTTCCGATCGCCGAAGCTCGTTTAGGCTTGCCGTAATTAGCCAATGGTTGCCGCTTGCAACGGGTGAGCAAAAACGAGGTAACATTCCTTGCGCCAATATAGTAAAGACAGCCCGCGCTGCTGAAAGGTTCCTGCATAACCGGTACTGCTTTATTCACCACGCCTCGCCGGACGACAGCAGCCACGGAAATCATGATTAGTGCAACTGTAAAAGCCATCATCAATTGCCGCTTAAAACCTGGCTCCCCTTTTTTTCTTGTTTTCCTGGTGCCCGTAAACTGTTGTCGTTGCATAATAGCAGGTGTAAAAGTACTTTGCAGTACAAAGCTAACTAAAAGTGCTTTGTTTTTCAAAGTATTCTTGAATTATTTTTTACGCCCCGTGTTTTGTTCGGTTCTTATCGGAAACAGAGGGTTTGCGGTGAGCCGTCTCTGCGAGGCGAGGAGCAATCTTTGGGGTGGAAGCTGGAGTGCCTTTGATGAGCAACATCGATAAATCTTGTGGGGACGGAGAAGCTCTTTACTTTATGAACGATACTGCATCTTCCGGATGTGACAGCAGTATCAATATACAGCTCGGCGTTTATATGCGCGCCATGATTTGTTGAGGCGAGGCTCAACCTCAGGTACAAATCTCCAGCAATATTCGTATGAGCTCAATTTTGTTGTAGCATACTATCCAAACGCAGGTGCGATTGTAGCACTCACCTTCAACATCCACAGTCTCCAACAAAGGTCTCCTTCAGTATGCGACCATCTTTAGTTTCTACTGTTATAATGCCTTGGTTGGACCAGACCTCTTCTGAATTGGATCTTATAAAATTCGATTCTACAGTGACTTTATATTCGCTGCTGCTGTAAATGTTTTTATGGTTCCGTGGCCCAAAGGTGTCCCCCGTTGATAACAGCTTTAACCTTATCAACTTGTTGCCAATCGAAATAAATCCAATCCCATCGTTTTTTGCAGCAAATAGAAACCGGTTTGTGTTTGCTTTTTCTTTAGTGCCTGAAAATGTACAATTGCACCCTATTATTTCCTTGGGTAGTTTAAAGTGTTCGATAGAAAGTGAGGGTTGTTGGGCTTTGGTTTGATTGGAAAATGTTCTCTTTTGCGCAATCTGGGCGTTTGCAATATTAAAAGCCAAAAGTGCGCTGGTAAGCGTAACCAGCCGGCGAAGCATCATAGGGCGGTTTTCGGTAGTGTCCATAATTGAATTGGAAACGTCGTTGCCACAAACTTATAGAAATAGCGGTTCTTATTTGTACATTTTCGATATGCGGTGAAATTAAGAGTGGCGAAATCAAACACGGATCTGCTGACGACTTCAGGCACAAGTTATTGGCTGCTGAGAATTGGTTGCAAGTGAAAATACCTGCAACCAACCGCAAGTTGGGGATACCGGAAACCTCTTATTTTGCCCGTAATACCCGCCAGAAGATCTTTGGGCTAAAAAGGGAGGTTGGTGGCTTTAGCAGTGCAATAACCTTTAAGAAAGCGCCGCACACGACTTCGTCTTTGGTCGTTGCCTTATGTACCTGTGCCACATATTTGTTCACGAGTTTAATCCCGAATGGCCGTACGCCGGATGTTTGCGGATACCTGAAGTCCTCGCCCGTGGCCATCGCCCAAATGTCTTCGATTATCTTGTTGCTCCGTCTGAAAAAGACCTTTGCCCGTTCGTTTTCTGCAACATTGTTCTTTAATATGTTGTCGAGCAGTTCAAGCTGCAGGGCCGCAGAACTCATCCCCTGCCCGTAGATGGGATTGAAACTGGAGAAGGCATCTCCTGCAACGAGTAAGCCTGCGGGAAAACGGCCCAGCTTTTCGTAGTGCCTTCTCAGGCTAACCGGGAACTTATATTGAACGAAATCAGAAAGGGGTGCATTGTTGCTGACGATTTTGTAAAGCGCCGGATTCGGCAGGCTTTTCACGAATTCGAGGTAGCTGGCCTCTTCAGTCGGTGCATGGTCGCCGTGCCATCCGCCAACGGTAACCATCCATTTGTCGCCCTCTATTGGAAATGCCGCTCCAAAACGTTTTTCTGCAGGTGCTACAGGAGTACAAGCAATCCAGTTTTCGCCCAGAGGATCCAACGGATCTCTCTTATACGTACGCGTGGTATAACCTACGTTTACCTTCACTTCGCTGACAGGTGTTTCTCCGTATCCCAGCCGTTTTAGCCATTGAGCTGTTCGCGAACCACGACCGGATGTATCCATTACAAATTCAGCAGTGTGCGTGGTGGTTTGTCCTGTAGTTTTATCTTCTGTTAGTACTCCTGTTATCTTTTGTTTATCGGCGGTTGTGGTTAACTGCGTGGCCGAGTGATTGTCGAGCAGCCTGACGTTTGCTAAGCCCAGCACCCTCTCCCGTATTAAGTGCTCAAGTAATGCGCGACTGACCGTCACCCCTTGTATGCCAATGGTGAACGTCTTCCTGAACGCTCCATAACAGTACCAGTTCATAGATCTGGCAAAATCAAGAACTTTAACGCCATGAGAACTGAGCTCATCCAGTAGCCCGGGAAAATAGCGGGACATCACCTGTAAGCCCCCGGGCAGCAGGCCGTGGAGATGGTACGCCTGGGCCTGTCCTTTGCGCGCTTCCGGTCTGCGATGAACGGCATCTTTTTCAATAATGGTAACTTGTGAATAGTGATCACTAAGCACCCGTGCGGCCAGTAAACCGGCAAGGCTGCCGCCTAATACGATTGCATGTTGTTTAACGGCTGGATTGGCTGTTTTCATCCTGGTTACCTCAGTTGCAATAGCCCCTAATTTACACTTTTTTCCATCGGTTTAAAAGTCCATCGAGTGCAGAGGCGAGTTGCCAAAATGCGATTGAACTACCCTTGTTGCTTTGTTATAAAGCAATGTCTTTTATCCAGGCGTTTTTTTTGGACCCAGCTGTAGTATCGCTATTAAAAATCGTTGCCCGCCCGCTGCGCAG
>JASLBT010000311.1 GCA_030146445.1 Segetibacter sp.
AAATGGATGATGGAGGCATTTGAAGAACAGATCGACAAAATCAGGAACCTACTGAAGAAGACCGGTCACCTGTTAATGCCTAAGTGGAAGGAGCCCAAATAGCGTGGTATTCGGGAATGTACATCGTGTTCCGCTTGAGCAAATCCAGCTGAAGAGGAGTTAGACTTTAGAAGGTCTTTAGCCTTATCCTGGTCATGGATCGTAAAGATTTTTCCGCCTGCACCTTTCATTGGTAAAACCCCGCGGCACATGTTATAACATTGCTTTTCACTTAATTTAATGATCTTCGTTGTGTCGTACCAAACCCTATCGCATGCTCGTAGACAAGTTCAACAGGAATCATAATTATCTGCGCATTTCGCTTACAGATAATTGCAACCTGCGTTGCTTTTACTGCATGCCTGAGGAAGATTATGCCTTTGCTCCTAACGCCCAGCTGATGCAGGTTGGTGAGATCCAGGAGATCGCAGAAGTCTTTGTAGGACTCGGTGTAAATAAGATCCGGCTGACCGGGGGCGAGCCGCTTGTACGGAAGGACGCGGCAAAGATCATCACCGGTTTGTCGCGGTTGCCAACTGAATTGACAATGACGACAAACGGGGTACGTCTTCACGAATTTGCGTCCGTTTTAGCCGACGCTAACATCCGTTCGGTTAACATCAGCCTCGACACACTCAACAAAGAGAAGTTTCAACTGGTTACACGCCGGGATAATTTCGACCGGGTATGGCAAAACATACACCTGATGCTCGATATGGGCATACACGTGAAGATAAACGTGGTAGCGATGGCCGGGTTAAACGAAACAGAGATCAATGATTTTATTGCGTGGACTAAAGACACCCCGGTTCATGTACGCTTTATTGAGTTCATGCCGTTTACCGGAAATAAATGGACCAGTAATAAAGTTATCAGCTGGCAACAAATACTGGAGCGAATTGAAACAGAATACTCCTTTTTACCACTGAAAGGTTCAGCGAACGACACAGCAAAAAAGTATATTGTTCCGGGACATAAAGGAACATTTGCAATCATCAGCACCATGACGTCACCGTTCTGCGGAACGTGTAACCGTATGCGGTTAACGGCGGATGGTAAAATGAAAAACTGCTTGTTTTCGAAAGAAGAAACTGACCTGTTGTCGGCATTAAGATCGGGGCAGGAAATTGAACCACTGATCCGGCAATCTATAGCGGGAAAGGCGGCAGAGTTGGGTGGGCAGTTTGGTAAGATACTCGAACAGGTGCATCCGGAAGACATTTATAACAGAAGTATGATATCAATCGGTGGATGATGAAACCTTTAGTGATTATCGAATATTGTCCCAGGTGTGGCTGGTTATTGCGGGCGGCTTATATGGCGCAGGAGATATTGACAACCTTTGTAAATGAATTGCAAGGTGTGCAGTTGCAACCCTCTGAGACCAGCGGAAACTACCTGGTCACACTCAACGGTGAACTAATATTTGATCGGCGTAAAGAGGGCAGGTTCCCCGAAGCTAAAGAGCTTAAACAATTGATACGCGATCGTGTGGCTCCCGGCAAAGACCTTGGGCATTCGGATCGTAAGTCGTCAGCGGCAGAAACGTAATTGTTTGCCGGTGCAGGTTCTTGATCCCTTCTTTCAACTCCATGTAATCCCTGGCATGCCTAAAGTCATCTCCCAGAAATACAGCCTTTCTATTATCGAGAATATTTTGATGAAACAAGCTTTATTTGTTTTGGATAGCCGGGCCGGAAGGCAGAATGAACTGATCCCTGACCTTTACCCACAAGTCCCGGGACTTGTTGTTTCGGGCAGGTGGATCCATTTAGATACAGTGACGATCGCACAGCGGATGTAAATACAATGATTCGAAAGCATTTGTTTCCTGCCAGCTTAAAACAATTATAATGATCTCAGTCGCGGAAGCGTTGCATATTATCCAATCGGCTATAAAACAGCTCAAGCCGGTAATTTCGCCTGTTGAACAGGCATCGGGTTTAGTGCTCGCTGCAGATGTATTTGCACCGGTAGATGTTCCATCGTTTGAACAATCGGCAATGGACGGTTACGCGATCCGTTTTGACGACCTGGGTGCCAACAAGACTTTGACAATTGAAGGAGAGGTACCCGCAGGTATATCCCGGAGTTTCCACAACCTTGAGAATAAGGCTGTGCGAATATTTACCGGTGCACCCGTGCCTGCCGGAGCCGATACGGTCGTGATGCAGGAAAAGGTTTTGGTTCAAAACGGAGAATTGTTTGTCAACGATGTCGATCTGATTAAAGGTTTGAACGTACGACAAAGGGGGGCTGAAATAAAGCGTGGAGAACTCGGTTTGCCGGCTGGTACGTATTTATCGCCAGCGGCAATAGGATTTCTTGCAGGGGTGGGTATTGCGGAGATGGCCGTAATACCGAAGCCGAGGATCACTATCATTGTAACCGGTAGGGAACTGCAGCAGCCGGGTCGCAGCTTACAGCCCGGACAGGTTTATGAGTCAAACTCGTATAGCCTGAGAGCTGTGTTGAATGAATGCTCGATCTCAAAAGTGCAGGTATTAAATGCTGACGACGACGTTGAAGAACTTCGGCAAATGCTTGCAACCGCTTTGGGCCAGTCGGATATGGTTTTGCTGACTGGTGGGGTCAGCGTTGGCGATTACGACTTCGTTTTGAAGGCAGCATCACTGTGCGGAGTAACTACGCTGTTTCACAAGATCAAACAGCGGCCGGGTAAGCCATTATACTTTGGCATGCGGGCGGAGGTACCTGTGTTTGGCCTGCCCGGTAATCCCTCCTCGGTACTGACCTGTTTCTATGAATATGTTACTGAGGCGCTTGAGCGCTTAACGAGCACAAGGGCCAACCCCTCCGTTTGCCAAATGGAACTTGGAACGGCAATCTCCAAAAAAGCAGGTCTGACTCACTTCCTCAAAGGTCGTTATGCCGGTAACCAGGTTGCTGCCTTGAATGCCCAGGAGTCGTTCCGGCTAAGCTCATTTGCAACGGCGAATTGCCTGATCAAATTAGAAGAGCAGGCAACCGACCTGGCAGTCGGCGATATTGTTGAAGTGCATAAATTGCGGTGACAATATGGGTGACAGTTTTCTATTATTCTACCTGCTGCTTTTTGTCGTGGCTTTTCTTTATGCTTCGGTCGGGCATGGGGGAGCAAGCGGCTATCTTGCCCTGATGGCAATTTTTTCGGTCACGCCTGAAGTGATGAAACCAACAGCTTTATTGTTAAACTTGTTTGTCTCGCTCACATCGTTCATCCAGTTTTACCGAGGAAAACATTTTATCGGTAAGATATTTCTTCCGCTTGCAATCGCTTCAATTCCGATGTCGTTTATAGGCGGCTTGATGGTGGTTCAGGCCGATGTTTATAAAAAGATCCTTGGGCTGCTATTGCTTATTCCTATCGTTCGTTTTATGTTCTTCAGGAACCCTGAAATACATGAAACAAGGCAAACAAACATCAGCCTTTCGCTGGTAATCGGAGGGGCGATAGGTTTGCTGTCCGGCTTGATCGGCATCGGCGGCGGAATTATTCTATCACCCATCCTTTTATTGCTAAAGTGGACCGATCAGAAACAGACAGCCGCAATCAGCGCGCTCTTTATCTTTGTAAATTCACTGGCCGGGTTGGCCGGGCAGCTAACTAAAGGCATACAATTTACCCCCGATATGTTTTGGTATGTAGTGATCGCTTTCGCCGGCGGCCTTGGCGGTGCCTGGTTCGGGGCTTTAAAATTCAGACAGGGGCTATTAAAGAACATCCTGGCTTCTGTGCTACTGCTCGCGGTGTACAAACTATTGTTCACCCAGGCGTAGCATTAAAAAACATCTTTTTCAGAGTGCTAACATAGCTTTTTATATGTCGCTAACCATTTCTCTATTCGGACAATTAACAGATATTACCGGCTCAACTGTCATTCATGTAGAAGATGTTAAGGATACTAATGACCTGATTTCTAAGGTGGTCGAGCTGTTTCCTGGCATAAAAAACAACAAGTTTTCAGTTGCAGTCGATAAGAAGATTATTACCCAAAACACACCCTTAACGGAGAAAAGCATGGTAGCGCTCCTGCCGCCTTTCTCGGGCGGCTGATATGATAAGCAGGGAACGATACCACAGGCAAATTATCCTTCCGGGTGTGGGGATGGAAGGGCAAGAAAAGCTCTTAGCAGCAAAAGTGCTGGTAGTAGGGGCAGGTGGGCTTGGCTGTCCCGTATTGCAGTACCTGGCTGCCGCTGGTATCGGAACGCTCGGTATTGTTGATGATGATAGTGTATCGCTGTCCAACCTGCATCGCCAGGTGTTGTTCACAGTTAATGATATTGGCAAGCTGAAGGCTACCATCGCCGCTGCTGCACTAACCAACTTAAACCCCGACATTAAACTTATTCCTTACCCGTTAAGGCTGGGAACCGCAAATGCCCTTGAGATCATTGAGCAATATGATATAGTCGTGGATGGTTCAGATAACTTCGCTACCCGCTATATG
>JASLBT010000364.1 GCA_030146445.1 Segetibacter sp.
GAGAGAAAACCAAAGCCATTGTACTTAGTAAAACCGACCTGCAAAAAGCAAAGCAGAAAATGACGGTAACCTACGGTGCTTCTGAAGGGGCGGTTCAAGTTAAGTAGTGGGTCAAGTTGATTCGTTGATAAGTTGATCTGTTGGATTGTTGACCAGGGCGATGCGCTTGAACGGAGCGTCGCAAGGCTGTCGGATCAGCGAACAAATGCTCGTGACCAAAAAAGAACAATGCTTATTGCAGACGCCTATTGGATTGTTTAAATCCCCTACAATACCGATGTGGGAGGTATAAAAAGCCCGGATACAAATATGAAAAGATTACTAGCGATTGTTTGTTTGCTTGTTGCCGTAGAAAACGTGGAGGCCCAGCCGGTTTCGCAGAAAATGGCAGCTACAGTAATGACCCTATGGAAAGACTCTTTCTCACTGACTCCAGGCCGTTCTGCCCGCTGGTCGTACGACCAGGGCGTTATACTTAAAGGTTTTGAGGGACTTTGGAAGCGTACGGGAGATCCTAAATACTTCAACTACATACAAAAAAGCATGGACTTTTTCGTTGAGGATAACGGCACCGTGAGAACTTACCGACCTGATGAATACAATATCGACCACGTAAATAATGCCCGCATCCTGCTTTTGCTTTACCGCGTAACGGGTAAAGAAAAATATTGGAAAGCAGCAACACAAATGCGCAACCAGCTGAGAACGCATCCGCGTACGGCTGAAGGTGGTTTCTGGCACAAGCAGGTCTACCCACACCAGATGTGGCTGGATGGCCTATACATGGGCGAACCATTTTACGCTGAGTACACCTATCTTACGAAAGACGACACCGCTTTTAACGACATCGCAAAACAGTTTATCCTGATGGAGAAACATGCGCGTGATGCGAAAACGGGTTTGTTGTACCATGGCTGGGACGAATCGAAACAACAAAAATGGGCAAACAAGCAAACGGGTGTGTCGCCGAACTTTTGGGCAAGAGCGATGGGCTGGTACGCCATGGGCCTGGTAGACGTTCTGGATTACTTCCCCGTTAGTCATCCCCAACAAAAGGACCTGGTTGCTATTCTGCAACGACTTACTGCCGCTATACAAAAAGTGCAGGATGCTAAAACGGGTGTTTGGTTCGACCTGCTCGACAAACCCGATCTGAAAGGCAACTACGTGGAGGCCTCAGCCTCCAGCATGTTTGTGTATGCAGTTGCAAAAGGAATACGCAAAGGATACCTTGCCGAAACGAACGGCAGCTGGTTAACGAAGGCGTATGATGGATTAGTCAAACAGTTTATTGTTCCTGCCGAGAATGGCGGCGTCAACCTGAATGGCACCGTAACGGTGTCCGGACTTGGGGGCTCGCCAAATTACCGGGATGGCAGCGTGGCGTATTACCTGAGCGAAAAGGTCATTCAAAATGACCCTAAAGGTATTGGTGCTTTTTTACATGCAGCCAACGAAATGGAAATGCGTCCAAACCTGAATTTGGGCAAAGGCACTACGGTATTGCTCGACAACTATTTTAACAACGAAGTGAAGAAAGACCTCACCGGCAATAATGTAAGCTGGCATTATACCTGGGACGACATGAGCAACGGCGGCTTTTCACTTTTGGGTAACCTGTTCGAACAAAACGGAGCCAGGCTGGCCACCCTTAAATCGGCACCCACTGCCGCAAACCTAAAAACCGCAGGCATTTACCTCATCATTGATCCCGATACCCAAAAAGAAACTCCGGATCCAAATTACGTTATGCCGGCCCACGTTGCAGCAATCACCAGGTGGGTAAAGGCAGGAGGAACACTCGCTTTGTTTTCTAACGACAGCAGCAACGCCGAGTTTACGCACTTTAATACCCTGGCTGAGAAGTTCGGTATCCGCTTCAACCCCGAACTAAAAAATACTGTGATCAACAACCAATACGAACAGGGCGCAATTGTTGTCCCGCCCGGCAACCGGGTTTTCAAAACCGCAAAAAAAGTGTACATCAAAGAGCTTGCAAGTTTAAAGCTGGCCAAGCCCTCAGATGCTGTGCTTCGGCATAAAGGTGATAATATCGTTGCCGTAGTGAAGTATGGGAAAGGTCTGGTGTTTGCGGTCGGTGATCCCTGGTTCTACAACGAATATATCGATGGAAGAAAGCTGCCCCTCGAATATGAAAACTTTCCGGCAGCCTCCGATTTTGTAAAATGGATTCTCAATAATAAAAACAAGTAAGCCCCCATCATGATCAAGCGTTTTTCAATAACCGGTAACGTAATTAAAGCCGGATGCCTGGCATTGGCATTTGGCACGATTTACCAAACCTCGGCCCAGGATATGCAGGCCGACAACATGTTGGCCTATCAACGTGCTATCGGCGGCTGGCCAAAGCACATCAACGAAGTAAAGATTGACTACAACAAGCCACTTTTCGAAGAACAAAAGCTTGACCTGCGTTCCGACTCACTAAAGAAAGATGCAACCATAGACAATGGCGCTACGGTAAAAGAAATCCGCTACCTTGCCTCGGCTTTCAAAAAACACAATAACCCTGCTTACCTGGCAGCAGCTGAAAAGGGTGTACGTTACTTGCTGAAGGCCCAATATCCTGTTGGCGGATGGCCGCAGTTTTATCCTGACTCCAGCCTTTATCGGGGTGAAATAACTTTCAACGATAACGCGATGATCAATGTGCTCGAGCTTATGCTTGATGTTAAAAACGGCAGAAACGACCTCGACATCATTAGCCGCAAACTGGTTCCGGAGTGTACCGCAGCGATTGAAAAAGGTATCAACTGTATACTCCTGACACAGGTAAAGGTTAATGGAAAGCCCACGGTTTGGTGTGCTCAGTATAACCAGAAAACACTTCAACCAGCAACCGCCCGCAAATATGAACTACCATCATTAAGCGGTTCGGAGAGCGTGGCGATCACGAGGTTTTTAATGAAAGTTGATCAACCTTCGCAGGCGGTTAAAGCCGCTGTAAAAAGTGCTGTTGAATGGTTTAAAACATCCAGGATAGAAGGATATAAGTTTGCATCGGTACCAGACGCGGCCCAGCCAAATGGCAGGGACCGGAAGCTGATCGCAGAGCCCGGTTCGGTGATCTGGGCCCGCTTTTACGACCTGGATACCAATGAGCCGTTCTTTTGTGGTCGCGACGGCATAAAAAAGAAGAAGGTGTCGGAGATTGAATATGAGCGTAGGAATGGGTATGCCTGGTATGGCACCTGGCCTCAACAATTATTAGAGCAGGAATTTCCCTCCTGGTTAAAGAAAAACGCATAACATGAACAATCTATCTGTCTCCGCCTTAGCGCATGTGATCGAAAATGAAAGGTTGGTAAAACCATCACCACAGGTTTTTAAACTGCCCGAAAAGGTATTGCAGTTTGGCACAGGGGTACTTCTACGTGGCTTGCCCGATTACTTTATTAACAAAGCCAATAACGAAGGCGTTTTCAACGGTCGCATCGTAGTCGTGAAATCAACATCCCAGGGCGACACCAACGCCTTCGATACCCAGGACGGCTTGTTCACCCAATGTATTCGCGGGCTCGAGAATGGTAAAAAGGTTGAGCAGAATATCATCAATTCAAGCATCAGCCGGGTGCTTTCTGCAAAAGAACAATGGGACGACGTTCTTGCCTGTGCGGCCAATCCCCAGATGGAAGTGATCATTTCAAATACTACCGAGGTTGGGATCAGCCTTGTAAAAGATGATAAGATCGATGCAACACCACCCGTGTCGTTTCCTGGTAAACTGCTGGCTTTTCTTTTTCATCGTTATAAAGCTTTCAATGGCGACCCTTCGAAAGGGGTGGTGATTGTACCTACTGAATTGATCGTGGATAATGGTGCAAAACTTGAAGCCATCGTGCTGGAGTTGGCTCACCTGAATGGTGTTGACCCCGCTTTTATGGACTGGCTGGAGAGCTCGAATCACTTTTGTAATTCGTTGGTCGACCGCATTGTTCCGGGCAAATTGCCCGAGGCCGATAAAGCCGTTTTTGTACAGGAATACCAGGTGAACGACGACCTGATGATTATGAGTGAAACCTACAGCCTGTGGGCCATTGAAGCCGATGACCCTGTCGTAAGTGAAAAACTGTCGTTTTCTAAAGTTGACAAAGGGGTTGTTATCGCTCCCGACATCAACAAGTTTCGTGAATTAAAGTTGCGATTGCTTAATGGTACCCATACCTACAGTTGCGGACTGGCTCACCTTGCCGGTTTCACGATTGTTAAGGAGGCTATGGAAAACGATGAATACCGCGGATTTGTGTTGCAGCTCATGTTAAGCGAAATTGCACCCGCAATTACCAGCGATGAAATCACCTACGAGGAAGCAAAAGCCTTTGCAGAAAAGGTCGTTGATCGCTTCAGGAACCCTTTTATCGAG
>JASLBT010000395.1 GCA_030146445.1 Segetibacter sp.
TAGCTGGCGCCAGCCAGTGGATCAGCTCAGATGATATTAGTTTACAGCAGGCAGTTGAAGGAATAGGAGAAGGCGGAACGATTTCCGGCATCAAAGTACCAAAAGCGACTATGCCGTTCGCGCCGGCCGGTTCAGCGTTCGCATACGGAGGAGTTAGTATGCACGTCGCCGGCGGTATTGCAGAATTAGTAAGCAATAAAACCTGGGATGTTTTATTTGACCAACAGATCGGCCAAAAATGCGATATGTCGGGAACCAATTATACGGCCTTAGGTGCTACAACAAACTACCGGATCGCAGGCAGCGCCGGAACGAAGTTGATGGAGTACAGTAATTTCCTGCTTATGCTTTTGAACGATGGAGATTTCAAAGGTGTTCAGGTACTTTCCAAAGGCTCGGTTGCCGAAATACTGAGCGACCAGACACAAGGACTACCGATGTCATCGACCCCTTACAAAAATGACCCGTTACGGCAAAACTACCGCTACGGTCTGGGGTGCTGGATAGAAGAGCTCACGAATGGACAGCCAACCGCATTTAGCGACCAGGGAGCATTTGGATTTAGTCCCTGGGTTGACAAAAAGAGGGGAATACTGGGGATCCTTTTTGTGAAACGAACATTTGGTGCCGTTAACTCCCAACCTACTCCTGAACAGGCCCCATATACACTGCTCAGAAACAAGATTTCAGAAATATTACATTAGCACCACGTGGATGTTCGTACGTTTGAATTGTGCCGGTCTGGAGAATAGGTTACTAGAACTTAAAGCTGTAGCCGATCCTAAATACCTGCGTTTCGTAGTAGTCAACCGTTTCATATCGAAACCCAATGCCCTTGATGTCCTTTTTGATATTTAATGTATTGAAGACATCAGTTCCATTTACAAATAACTCCCCTTTACCCTTTTGTACCTGCTTCTTTATTCCAAAGTCAACAGATGTTCTTGCGCCAATTTTACCTTGTGGAATAATATCGGGGGCGAGGTAGATGGCAGTAACCTGCAGTTCAATTTTTTTGGGTAAATGAAATAAACCATTCACTTTTAAATTGCCGGAAGTGGCAAGCTCCCGCCCGGATGAATAAATCGTAGGCACAGGGTACTTGTTGGTGACTGTAAAAGCGTTAATCGTATTGCGGTAGACATTACCGCTTACGTTATAAGAAAACACGGACGACAATTGTTGCTGGAGGACCAACTCGATGCCGGAATTGTAACTGCGTCCGGCATTTTGAAATACATTGTACAGGATGCTACTTCCAGGTACTTGCGTAGCGATCCTGGTAATTGTACCATCGATCATTCGGTGATACAATGCCGCGTAGAGGCTACCCCTGGTCAAGCCCGTTTTATAGCCCAGTTCAATAGTATTCGTGAACTGGGGACGGAGTGCAGGATTTCCGACTTTGAGGAGCTCTGGTTCATCATATTTTGGGAATATGCGTATGTCCACTTCATTAGGCCGGTCGACCCGCCTGTTAAAGAAAATAGAGAGCTTGTTGGTGGTGTTAAGCTTGTATGCAAAACGAAGGTTTGGAAACGGCTGGGTATAAGTATAGCCGTCGCTTTTGTAGGTGTTGTGGTTTGGATTTACTTCGTAGTCGACCTTCACATATTCAACTCTTAACCCTGCTTCCACTTCAACTTTTTTGTTCTCGTATACATAGTTGCCATATAATGCGGGAATTGTTTCCTTGTAGTTCGCATAGCCACCTGCATTACTGTCGAGTGGTGAGTTTATACCCGGGTAAAACTGCATATTGATCGGGATCGTCCGGTAACGAAGTTTCATGCCGGCTTCAACACGGCCATGCTTTAGCGGACGGAGGTAGTCTATGTTCAAATCGTTTACATGTTCATCTGAAAGCAGTTTAAAGGCGTCTTCACCGGTGAAAGCGGGCAAAATGTTTGTAAAGAAATACCGCTCGTCTTCCCTATGCCAGGTATAGTTATAATTAACACTTAATACATGGCCGGGTTGCCTGAATTTATGTTGATATGCGGCTGAGGCAGTGGCAGTATATTTAACCTCGTCTTCGAGGAAAAGCCAGAGCCGGTTCCGCTTAGAGAGGTCATTGTTAAAGTATGGAATATCGCCGCGGTCGATAATCTTTTCACGATTAAACAATCCTGACACGTTTAATGTATTTTGATCATCGATATTATAGTCGACGCCTGTTTTGATGGTAGCATAACTGGTGTTGCGATTTCGCTTTACCTGCTGCCTGATGATGTCCCCGTTGTCGTAAAAACGCGTCGTGAATTCATTACGGTTCAGCGTTTCGGTGTAAAACCAGTCGGCATTAATATAGGTGTTAATCTTGTTTTTCCGGTAGTTCAGTAAAAGGGACGGGTTGATTTTTGGTGTGTTCTGGTATTGTTGACGAACGTCGGGCAGGTTCTCTCGTTTTTGCCATAATGCGCCCAGCCCTGTTGCAAGCCCAACTTTGCCGTTAAAGCCCTGTTGCTTATTCGTTTTGTAAACAATATTGATGATACCTGCATTGCCGTTGGCATCGTACCGGGCAGAAGGATTGTTGATGATTTCGATTCTTTCGATAGCGGAAGCAGGAATATTATCCAGTCCCTCCTGGTTTCCAAAACCGGTAAGCGCAGTCTGCTTTCCATCTATGAGCACAGAGACTTTATCACTGCCGCGAAGCTGCAGTTTTCCATCTTGCGAAAGGGTAACACCAGGCAGGTTATTCATGGCTTGCAATACCGAACCGCCAGCCTGGCTGATGTTGCTTGCAAGAGAAAATGTTTTCTTATCCATTTTGTCCGACACACCGCTTTGTTGTGTTGCGCTAACAAGAACTGAATCCAACCGGGTAGCACTCTTGATCAGTTGAATTTCTCCAAGGTCCAAAAATGGACTGAGTGTGCCTACCAGAACAGGCTGGGTTTTCACCTGATAGCCAACATAAGTGAGGTTGATGATGTAGGTGCCACTGTTCACATTAGTCAGGGAAAACATGCCTTGCTCATTTGTGATGGTGCCAATCACAAAGCTGCTGTCGCTTGCCCGCATTAATACGACGTTTACAAACGGCAACACCGTTTTAAGATCGTCCTTAACCGTACCGGAAACGGTAGCTTTGGAAGTTTGGGCATAGCTAAAAAGTGGAAGAAACAGCAGGATAGCAACTGCTAGACGAAGGGCGAACTGGCTCATAAATGGTAGAATACACTAAAATAGCACTAAAACGACCGTTGTAAACCAGCAAACTGTTATAAAGCGAATTACATCAGTTAGCTTACCGCTTTTATATTCGCAAGTTCATTCAGGTGGATTATGTTCAAGTCCAGAATAGAAAGGTCGCTTCTCCGACGCCCTTTTCATTCCCGGATTGAAGAAGAGAACTGCACTTTAAAATGGAGTACAAAGGGATGCGAGATCGCCAACGGTGTTAAGGTTGAAGCGGGCGTATTTGTGTGAGGGCTGCCGGTAAAAACCCTTCAGTCATCCTAATCCCCGGGGGGTGGCACGAGGACTAGTGACGCCCGCCAAGCAGACGCCACCAGGATGGGGAAAGCTCGAAGCAGACGCGACGAAAGAGCAACTACACCTTAACAGAAAGCTCACGTAGTTCGTAATGCCGCGGGCAAGCCATAATATCAAAAGCA
>JASLBT010000048.1 GCA_030146445.1 Segetibacter sp.
AGGTTCAGGGGAAAGAAACAATGAAGTCGTCGTTTTACAAAAATTAGGGCTCCCGAACAAAGAACCGTCAGTTTACATCAAAGGGCGGGTCTGGGATTTTCCCCCAGACCCGCCCTTTTTTACCCTCAATATACCAGTTCAGGATTAAAGGTCGTTTAGTTTGTGGCTTGTTCGATCGATTTGCCCAGTACTGCTAAGCAGTACAAGCCCGCCCGGATGAACCTGCTCAGACGGGAGTGCGACGCCCGTCCGACTGGCGCAGCGGGCGGACAACGATTTACAATTGAAGTACTGCGGCTGGGTCCCCAAAAAAATTTCTTAACTAAACGACATTGTTCAAGATTGATCAGTTGTAGTACATCAAAAGTTAAGTAAGCTCGCGAAAAAACATGGAGTGGCGTTAATCAAAAAAGAATAACAGCCGACTCTCGTGAATACCTTTTAACCAGTTATTACTCTTTTGTTAATCACGCTTTAAAGACCGTCGTAATTACTTACCTTTGCCGGCTTAAACGTCTTTTTTCCTGCTTGTTGGAGGATGTTCCTGTAAGACGCATTTTATCATTAAAAATAATGAACCGTTTAGGGTTCCGGGTTTTATGAATATTAGAAATATCGCCATTATTGCACACGTTGACCACGGTAAAACCACCCTGGTTGACAGAATACTGCACCAGACAAACGTGTTCCGCGCTAACCAGGAAACCGGTGATTTGATCATGGACAGCAACGACCTGGAAAAGGAAAGGGGGATCACTATCTTCAGTAAAAATGCCTCAGTAGTTTATAAAGGTGTAAAGGTTAATGTGATCGATACTCCTGGTCACGCCGATTTTGGCGGTGAAGTAGAAAGGGTACTTAAAATGGCTGACGGAGTTTGCCTTTTGGTTGACGCATTTGAAGGCCCTATGCCCCAGACAAGGTTTGTGCTTCAAAAGGCATTGCACCTTAACTTAAAGCCAATCGTAATTATCAATAAGGTCGACAAGCCAAATTGCCGGCCGGATGAGGTGCACGACGCAGTTTTCGAACTTTTCTTTAACCTCGACGCTACTGAAGAGCAACTGGATTTTCCTACCTTTTACGGATCAGGAAAAAATGGCTGGTTTAACGCTAAAAACGAACAGTGCGAAGACATCACCCCGCTTCTCGATGGTATCCTGGAATATGTGCCCGAGCCAAGGGTGCCCGAAGGAAATCTTCAGCTGCAGATATCTTCGTTGGATTACTCAGCATTTCTCGGACGTGTTGCGATTGGCAAGGTGAACAGGGGTACCATCAAAGAAGGACAAAATATTAGTCTTGTTACTGCAGACGGTGTTAAGAAGTCAAAGGTTAAAGAACTTTACATATTTGAATCGCTCGGAAAAAGAAAAGTAGCTGAAGTACTGGCAGGCGACATCTGTGCTGTTGTTGGACTGGAAGAATTTACCATCGGCGATACCATTGCCGACTTTGATGAACCCGAAGGTTTGCCGGTCATCAGTGTTGACGAGCCTACGATGAGTATGATGTTCAGCATCAATAACTCGCCGTTTTTTGGTAAAGATGGCAAGTTTGTTACATCCCGTCACCTGCGTGATCGCCTGATGAAGGAAACAGAAAAAAACCTGGCGCTCAGGGTAGAAGATACAGACAGTGCGGATAGTTTCCTGGTATTTGGGCGCGGTATATTACACCTTGGGGTACTTGTGGAAACCATGCGCCGCGAAGGTTATGAGTTAACCGTAGGTAATCCACAGGTTTTGGTGAAGACCATCGACGGAAAAAAACATGAACCTTACGAGATCCTGGTGGTAGATGTACCGCAGGAGTATAGCGGTAAAGTGATAGACCTGGTTACCCAGCGTAAAGGTGAAATGCTGGTGATGGAAAGCAAAGGAGAGATGCAGCACCTGGAGTTTGAAATTCCGTCAAGGGGTTTGATCGGTCTGCGTTCTAACATGCTTACCAATACAGCCGGCGAAGCAGTGATGGCTCACCGTTTCAATGAATACAAACCATGGAAGGGAACAATTCCGGGACGAAACAATGGTGTACTGATATCGAAGAACCAGGAAAAAACCACAGGTTATTCGATTGATAAACTGCAGGACCGGGGTAAGTTTTTTGTTGATCCGGGAGAGGAAGTTTACACCGGGCAAATCATTGCTGAACACATTAAACCAGGAGACCTGGTTGTTAATGCAACCGAGCCGAAGAAATTGACTAACCACCGTGCAAGCGGAAGCGACGATGCCTCGAGAATTGCTCCAAAAACATTACTTACCCTCGAGGAGTGCATGGAGTACATCCAGCAGGATGAGTGTATAGAGGTTACTCCGAAACACATTCGTATGCGAAAGGTATTACTCGATGAAGAAGATCGCAAGAAGGTTTCCAAAGGATCAAAAGTGGAAAGCATAGCTTAAAACTCACATCATAATTTGTATAGACCCGCCTTTTAAAGGCGGGTTTTTTTATGTTATGACCATAAAAATGTTCCGTAGTGTCTGGTAAGCAATAGAAGAATAAGCGAAAGCCATGAAATAAAATATGTTAAAGTAAACCAAACTTTCTAAATTCCGTATTGTTATAAAGTAGTCCAACCTAAATACGTCTCCATATGAAAGCAAAGTTTACCCTCTCTCTGCTACTCTTATTATCTACTTTCTTTAGCTACGCCCAAATGCGTTACCTCAAAGGAGTTCTGCAGGCAAGCCAGTCAGGGCCGACCGTTGCCTCATCTGGCGGAGGCGTTGTCATTGTTAAGTATAATACCGTTACAAAGCTGCTTGAACACTATGGGAACTTCAGGGGACTGACCTCACCCATAGTCAACCAACATATTCACACGGGTGCACCGGGTGTGAATGGACCAGTTACTGTTCCATTAACAGCTTCACCAACCGGTGGAACAGCGGGGGGACTATCCGGATCAATGGTGCTGAACGCTCAACAGGAGGCAGATTTGCTTGCCGGTAATATGTACACAAATGTTCACACCGTCAATTATCCGGCGGGCGAAGTACGTGCACAGCTGACGCTTGCCACCGACGGCCAAACCGAACTGTTGAACGCAAGGCTCCAGGGAGCTCAGCAGGTTCCGCCAACGGGGGTATTGGCCATGGGTACTGCCACGGCTTTGCTGGATAAAAGTACGCGCATGTTCTACTTAACGTCCACGTATACAGATTTATCGGCACCTGCACGCAATGCCCATGTTCATAGAGGTCCACCACACGTCAGCGGACCTGTAATCATACCTGTAAAATTTACTGCCGCAACAACGGGAGCACTTGATACGGCAAGGATGATTTCAATGGCACACATGGATAGCATGCTTGCAGGGAATACGTATATAAATATCCATACGGAAACATTTCCGGACGGCGAGATCCGCGGACAGCTGACCAGCCTGAGCCAGCAACGATTCCTCGGGGGTACATTGCAGGGTTCACAGGAAGTGCCACCCACGGTAACATTAGGCAGGGGAACGGTAGTTGTAAAATACAACCCCGCAACTAAAATGCTGACCTTAAACGGCGATTACCAAAATCTCACAACGCCGATAACCGCCGCACACATTCACGTTGCACCTCCCGGCGTAGCTAATCCCGCACCATTGTTCCCGCTCACTAATACGGGTGGTACTACAGGTATGTTAATGGGATCAGCAGTACTTAATGATACCCAGGAAGCCGATCTGCTTGCAGGGAATATGTATACCAACGTGCATACATCAACCTACCCCGGCGGCGAGCTCAGGGCTCAGCTAATGCCCACTTCTGCTTTCAACTCCCATTATTTTATGGACACGCTGGAATTCCGCCAGTCGTTCCCGGTTCCCACGGTTCCATCGAACGGCAGGGGAAATTCAATTGTCTTGCTCGATCGCAATTCGTTGATGGTATATGTAACGGCTAACTTCTCAAATTTATCCAGCAATATCATCAACGCCCACATACATGCTGGCCCTGCAGGATCTTCAGGACCGGTTGTCGTTCCCCTGCTCTTCAGCGGAACGACTGCGGGCACCGTAACAGGAACCGATACACTTGAACGCGCCAGCTTCGCGGACTCGATGATCCGTGGCCTCAGCTATATCAACATCCATACATTACTGAACCCGGGCGGCGAAATCAGGGGACAACTTGGCGACCTTGTTTTACCGGTTAAGCTGAGCTATTTCAACGGGTACAAAGACAAAAACCAGGCTGTGCTGGTTTGGCAGTCGGCACAGGAAATTGATCTTTCGAAGTACGAACTGCAGCAGCAAACCGCGAATGGCGAGTGGTTGACGAAAAGCACGACGATGGCAAGAGGCGGAACGGCTTCAACCCGCTACCAGGTCAGCGACGTTCCATTTGCTTCGGCTTCGGGCTTTGTGTTTTACCGCTTGAAGATGTTAGATAGGGACGGCAAGTTTAGTTACTCGCCCGTTATCAAATTGAACATCAGAAAGGGTCAGCCTGAATTAACGATCATGCAGAACCCCGTTGTTGGAACACAGGTAAAATTTGCCATCATAGGGCTTGCATCCGAGGAAAAGGCCGAGGTATCGATCGTGGATATGAATGGTCGGGCGATTTATAAGAAAACGACATCTTCACTCGCGAATGGCGTTATACAGGTAGGAAATCTACCCCGCGGTATGTACAAACTGGTGGTACGCATGCAGGAAACCCTCTTGCAACAGACCTTCTCGAAATAGTTTATTTGTTTTTAGTGTTAAATAAGAGGTTGCTTAACAGCGCCTCTTTTTTTTTGACGAACAGTTGATCGCTATAAAACGGTGGTTGCGACGCTCCGTTTATCTGAGGTACTTATGGCGGCAAAACCACTGAAATTCAAAAACTTTCATTGCTTCCGTTGATTGAAAGGGGGGAATATCGAAAGCGAAAAACGTCACGCGAAAGCAACAGTTATAATGTAATTCGATAAACTGCTGCCACAGGAGGTACAAGTAAAAGTGAGTGACACAACAATGATTGTTCGGGGACAAATGCCGGCGACCAAAAAACGTTTACAGTTTATCGGCAGTGCTGTCCCGGTTCGTTGCTTTTAAGCAAATGATTAACCAGTTGCTAAGTTTTTCGTATTCGAATAACCTTAACTTTGTTGCTCCGAAATGTTCTATATGAAGAAGTGCAGCCTTGCGTTTGTTATCATGTTCCTGGTGGTACTCTGCGGTCAAACTGCCCTGGCACAATGTTCAATTTGCACTAAAACCGCCATGCAACTTGGTGAACAGCCGGCCCAGGGTATGAACTCCGGCGTAATTTACCTGATGTTCGCTCCCTTTGCTGTAATGGGTTATGTTGGTTATCGTTGGTGGCGCAACGAATACCATCCGGAATAGCAACAGCATCCTGGTTGTTTGTCTACCCGTAGATTGTTCCACTATTTGGTTGCGCAAGCAGGTTGCTGCCTGCGACTGATCGCCCCTATTTAAACTTGTCGAATACGGCAACCGGCAGGTACGTTGTTTTAAGCTGGTTATGCATGATGTATAGGTTCATTAATCGCTCGCTCATAAATCCGAAGACCCTTGCCTGGTACACATTTTCGGAAACAATTATCCGGTTTTTTAACTCGAAGAGTATTGTAAACAGCCAGTGGAGATAGCTATCCCATACGCGCCATGGTGCAATCATCATATTGAAAAAGCTCATCTTAACCGACTGGTTGAAGGTTGGTAAGGTTTTACCGTAATCAGGATACAGGTCGCGGATGGTTTGCATTAAGACGTTCCAATCGTTTGCGATGTGGTCCATTTTATAGTGTTGTTCCAGGTTAAAGCTTCCCTGTTTATTACGGTGGATCAACATGGGCTGCTGAACAAGCACATCGGTGGAGGCCAGCTCGGAAATAATATTTTGTTCAAGCGTGTAGGTAAGTACTGCATCTATGTTTTCTGCTGTGGGCTCGAGAGAGATTATTCTCGCCGGCTTGACGGCATTAAGCTTCGGCTTAACGGTAAAATACCTTCGGTAGTGGCATAGCCCAACAAAGTCAGCATCCCTGGCGGCGTTTTTCCATATCCAGTAGAGTACGGTGAGTTCGCAAAAGGTATTGTTCAGCGTCGATATGTTATCACCCGTATCATCGCCCAGCATATTTAAGTCCTGGTCAGAAAGGGCCTTGCCTGCGTGGATAGGGGTTACATAAGCCGCATGGGGCTGGTGAAATGGTTTATGAAAAACCGAATACAATTGAAGCTTGCCTGGCATGTGGATGAATTAAGGAAACCTGGGATTGATTGCCAATGTACAGAACGTTTATGACCAGTGTTTAATTTGCATTGTAGCCTTTTTAAAACTGTACTTAAGATAGTAGAAGAACATGGGTGTTTTCTTGCGGTAATAGAAAGCTGTCGGCGCGTGTTTCAGCAGAAAGAAAAACATGGGTATTGAAAACTTCCGGGGCCATTCGCTGGCGATGAGCGCCCTGTAGTGCTGTAACAATTCCTTATTCGCCGGTGCGAGATCATCGATTGCCAAACATTCGCCCAACATTTCATTCAGGGTCTCGAAAAACTCACTTTTCTTTTTGCTTCCGGGGTTTCGAATAAAATGCCGCGATGAATTCGCGTCGTGGATGCGATGTTTTACCAGCACTTTGTCGCTTAGGGCAACTTTTCCGTAAACGGAAGCGATTACCCCAAGCCACCAGTCGTAATAAACTTTGACAGGGAATGGATATGCATGCCGCAGTAAGGTTTTCGATATCATTATCGTGTGCCCATAAATGGTATTGTAAAAGAACAATTGCCGGGTATCATTGCCGCTAAAGCGGATACGCGAGCGATTTATCACCGCTGCTTCGGGATCATCGCCGGGGAATTCAGCGTTATAAGAATGTACCAGCAACACCCCGGGCGAAACACATTCCAACAGGGTATGAAGTTTATTTTCGACCCAAATATCGTCCTGGTCGGCAATCGCTATCCAATTACCGGTGGCGAGTTTTAGCGCATTGCTAAAGTTCTGTTTTATGCCGGCTGTATGCGAGTTGATGGACACCTTTATTCGGGGATCCTTTGACGCGTATTCAGCAAGTATGTATTGGGTATTATCGGTTGATGCATCGTCGCAAACGATAACCTCTATGTTCCTGTACAATTGGTTGAGTATAGAATTCATTTGCGCAGGCAGGTACTTCTCGCCATTATAGGTGCACATGACCACAGAAACCAGGTCATCAGCCTGTGTTGAACGGTGCATTTTTGCTAAAGGAAAGTTTGAACTAAGTTATAGAGATTAAAAGGTTGTTCACCTGCCCTGTTCTTTATCGAATCAAAAACGTCGTGTTTGTTAATGTCCTTCATTCGTTGTTGCTGAATAAGCATCCACGCCTTTTGCGTGAGCAACTGATAATACTTCTCTGAAGTTCGTTGCAGCTGCAGGTGCATAAAAACGTGTTGGTTAAGTTCGGCTATACCCGTCCTGTTGTCGGCGATGGTTTTCAGTACCGGAATTTGGTATGACTGCGCATGATTAACTGCTGCCAGCATAGCCCGCAGGTTCTTTGCAAACCGGTCGGCACCATCACGGTCTGCTTTGTTGACCACGAAAATGTCGCCGATTTCCATCAGTCCTGCCTTCATCGTCTGTATTTCGTCACCGGCTTCGGGCACCAATACCACGACAGTTGTATCAGCCAGTCCGGCAATCTCGATTTCGCTCTGACCTACACCTACCGTTTCGACGATAATGTGATCAAACGGTGCAGCCTTCAACACGTCGGTAATTTCAATAATGTGCGGATGAAGACCACCAAGGCTGCCACGGGTTGCAAGCGAACGAATATATACGTTCGGGTGGTTATACCAGCCACTCATCCTGATGCGATCGCCGAGCAGGGCGCCCAGGTTAAAAGGAGAGGAGGGATCCACACAAATTACCCCGACCTTTTTTCCCTGCTCAACAAGGGTACCAATGAGCCCGTCGACCAGTGTGCTCTTGCCGGCGCCGGGTGGACCGGTAATGCCGGTAATTGGCGTGTCCGATGGGGGCAATTGCTGAAGCATACTAAAATAGCCTTCGTACTGGTTTTCTACCAATGAGATGGTACGGGCCAGTGCCGGTATGTCGCCGGTAACGAGTCTCGAAAGGAGTGTTTTCCACATAATTCTCTGCCCACGAATATCGGTTAGAAAAACAGTACTGGCCAAAAAACGACAGAACATTCCGGGGCTGCAGATTAACAGCGAAGTAGAAAGATTCGGGGTATTACCAGGTTGGCCGGTAAGATGGCAGCGACGCGGTTTACTAAGTTTTCCCTGCTTAACTTAGCCGTTTGCAGGAGGCACAAACATTCAATCATACTCATGATACCAATATCTGTTGTAATCATCGCTAAAAACGAAGCAGATATAATCAGGCGAACGATCGAGTCGGTAAGGGCTCTTACCGACGATATCGTAGTTGTTGACAGCGGTAGTACCGACGGGACTACCGAAATGGTTGTTGCCACCGGCGCGACATTGATCCGTTCTGCGTGGAAAGGATTTGGACCAACAAAAAATAAGGGTATAGCGGCTGCCCGCTACGACTGGATCCTGAGCATAGACGCCGATGAACAACCAGACGGGGCGTTGATCAATGCATTACACCAGGTTGATTTAACCGATACCATGGTGGTTTACAATTTGAAGTTCAAAACTTACCTCGGTAGTAAACTGATCAGGTATGGCGAATGGGGTACGGACTCGCATATCCGTTTATTTAACCGTCGTTTTACCCGCTGGAACGAAGCGGGCGTGCATGAACAGCTGGTGATTCCTGAAAACACGATGAAGAAAAACCTCGAAGGCTTTATTCATCACTTTTCAATGAAGGACGTAGCCGATTATGCCACCAAGATGACGCAATATGCTTTACTCAATGGCGAACATTATTACCAGAATGGAAAAAAAGCGGGGTGGATAAAGCGGTATCTTTCACCCCTTTTTTCCTTCCATCGTAATTACATATTTAAACTCGGCTTTCTCGACGGTCGTGAAGGCTACCTTATCGCCCGGGTAACAGCATACTATACCATGCTAAAATATGCCAGGCTGGATGAGCTAAACAGGAGGGCAAAACACTAATCGCTGGTTTCTTCTGGCACTATTTTTACAACCCAATCTTTCCATTTAAGATTGTTTCGCATGACCAATTTCATTCCGATATTTCCTTTAGGGATCATAGTGTACCCGGGTGAAGACCTAAATCTTCACGTGTTCGAACCCCGGTACAGGCAGCTGATCAACGAATGTTTTGCTGAAGCGAAGCCATTCGGAATTCCCACAGTTCTAAAAAACGGGATTGGTGAAATCGGAACTTCGGTGATCGTAACAGAGATCGTAGAAGTTTACGAGGACGGAAAAATGGACATCAAAACAAAAGGGCAGCAGGTGTTCAGGATACTTGAAGTTATCCGGAACATACCCGACAAGATGTACAGCGGGGCTATTGTAAATTATCCTGCAAACGATGAAAGTAAAAATCCCGACCTGCTTCGAAAGGTGGTGAACAGCTTACGGGAGCTACACAACCTTATGAAGGTCAACAAGACGTTCAACGAGGTTGACGAAAATCTGGTATCATACGACCTTGCACACCATGCGGCTTTATCGCCGGAGGAAGAATACGAGCTGCTTGGGCTTTTTCGCGAAGACCAGCGGCTGGAATATTTAAAGCGGCACCTGATAAAAGTTCTTCCCCTGGTAAATGAAATGGAAAAGCTTAAAGAACGAATACAGTTAAACGGGCACTTCAAACAACTAAAAGGTTTTAATCTCGATCTTTGAAATAATCCCTATGGCCACAACTCTTTGTTTTGATTTTGGAAATACACGGCTCAAATGTGCAGTATTCAAAAGAAAGGAAATGCAGCAGTTGTTGGTTTTGGAGAATGACTCCGAGTCGACCATCAGCAAGTTGGTTGATGAACACGGAGCTAAAAAGAGCATTTTGTCGTCGGTAATCGAACACAACCCTGCAATAGAAATGCTCTTAGCAGAACGCACGCGTTTTCATAAGCTTTCTTACAGAAGTAAATTTCCCATTTCCACGCCGGTCGGAAAACCGGAAACAATTGGCTCCGACAGGTTAGCTATGTCGGTTGGCGCAGTTGACCTCTTCCCCCGCAAACACAACCTTGTGATAGGCCTCGGTTCCTGTATAACCTACAATTTTGTAAATAAGTTCCACCAGTTTCTTGGCGGAAGCATTTCGCCGGGTATGGAAATGCGTTTTAAGGCGCTTAACCAGTTTACCGCAAAGCTTCCCATGGTGGAAGCAGAGTGGAACTTTCCGCTGCTTGGATACGATACAAAAACAAATATTCTGAGCGGCGTTATCCTGGGCATGGCAAGAGAGATAGACGGCATTATAAACAGTTACGCCGAAAGGTATGTCAACTTTAACGTGCATTTAACCGGGGGTGATACGACCTTATTTGGACAACACCTTAAAAACAAGATATTTGCAGACCCTTATCTAATATACAAAGGCCTTTATGCGATCAGTGAGTACAACCAGAAGAACAATTAAGATTGGATTTTTAATGGTATTAGGGTCTTTAACTGCTTCATCTCAAGAAAATTCTCCTTTTTCCAGGTACGGTCTCGGTGATATTTTTGCAGGTCAACACATTATCAACCGTGGTATGGGTGGACTATCTGCACCCTACGTTGATGCTCAGAGCATAAACTTTTACAATCCGGCAAGTTATAGTGGTTTAAAGGTGGTCACTTTTGATGTAGGTGTTCGAATAGATAACCAGACACTTCGGCAACAATCGCCCGTTCAAAAATTTACTTCTATAAACTTCACCCCGTCTTATGTTGCTTTTGGCGTTCCATTTTCTAAAAAACACAATATAGGCCTGGCTTTTGGCCTTCGTCCGGTTACAAAAATCAATTACTCCATTCAAGAGAGCAAGCGACTTCCTGGAATAGATAGCACGGCAAATCTTTATGAGGGTACCGGGGGCTTGAATGAATTGTTCGTCGGTATGGGTAAGCGTTGGAAAGGCCTGAGTATAGGCTTCAACACCGGTTACCGGTTTGGCAGAAGGGAAACAAACAGCAGGGTTTTCATATTTAATACAGATAGTTCAAGTTACATTCCATTTTCAAACTCAAATGCAGGGACCGTCACCACTTTTGGTAAGGCGTTCCTGAATGCCGGTTTGCAGTATGAGCAAAGGTTCGGCACAAACACCGCTGTTCGCGTGGGTGTTAATGCTAATTTTCAGCAAAGCTTCAAGGCCAGCCAGGATCGAATTAGAGAGACGTTCTTTTACGATGTCAATGGAAACCCTGTTCGGCTCGACAGTGTTGCTGATCAGAAAGAAGTACGAGGAGTCATCGAAACACCGGCGACTTATACTGCCGGAATCATGTTTATAAAAACGGTGCAGGACAGGTTGGGAAACAGATCCGACAAGGCCAGCTTCGGCATTGAATACGAAACTTCAGAGTGGTCGAAATTTCGGTTCTACGACGCTCCGGATCAACTCGTAAACCGGTACGAAGTTCATATCGGCGGACAGTTTACCCCGGACCCTTTCAGCGTTACCAATTACGGCAACCGGATTACCTATCGTGCGGGAGTTAATTTTGGCAGGGATTATATCAATGCCGATCGTAATGAACTGAAAACATTTGGAATGACTTTGGGTGCAGCCCTGCCGGTACGTAAATGGCGTTCTTTTGATAACCAGTTTACAATGTTGAATGCCGCATTGGAATATGGCCGTCGTGGAACTTCGGCAAACAACATCACTGAAAACTACTTCCGGTTATCTTTCGGGATGTCATTAAGCGATATCTGGTTCGTTAAGCGTAAATATGATTAGCAGGTTTATAATGCATAAACGTGTTTTGGCAGCCTTAATCACAGGCTGCTTTTTTGTTTTGTCGTGCGAGAACGATATGAGTGCCGTGCAGGCGTTATCGAAAAAGAAGATCGGTGTTGAAGAAGCGAAGAACATTGAAAGTTACCTGAGCCAGGATGCCAAACTTAAGGCTAAGCTTACTGCGCCGAGTATGCTGCGCTACCAATATGATACGCCTAAGGTTGAATTTCCCAAGAGCCTTCACGTGAATTTTTATAACGACAGCTTGAAAGTGGAAAGTGAGCTTAGTGCGCGCTACGGACGTTACCTGGAAAATGAAAACAAGGTTTTTCTGCGGGATAGTGTAGTTGTTTTTAATAAAGTAGGCGACACCTTGCACTGCAAAGAACTTTACTGGGATCAGCGGCTGGAGTCGTTCTATACCGATAAAAATGTGATCCTTCTCCAACCTTCTCAAAAGCTTTATGGCAAGGGAATGAGAGCTCGCCAGGATTTCAAGGCGTTTACCATACTTGATCCTACCGGGTTCATCCTCATCCCTGATAGCTCCTGGCTGGGCTACTAAAATTGCTCCCGCACCCTTCAACGCCGGCAAAGATGCCAGGTGCCTTCTTAAGCTAACGTTGTTTGCCCAAACCCGCATCATTGTCAGATGTTTCCACAGTTCGCTGTGGAAAGGTTATTGCACAAAGTTGACACAGAACAACATTTTTGCATAACACATTAAAGTCAATTACATGGAGTATCGACGTTTGGGTAAATCAGGGCTACAAGTGAGTGTACTGAGCTTTGGAAGCTGGGTTACCTTCCACAAACAAATCCCGGATAACAGTGCCGATGAACTAATGGGGATCGCTTACGATAACGGCATTAATTTTTTCGACAATGCCGAAGCATATGCCCTGGGTGAAAGTGAGAAAATGATGGGTCGCGTTTTACAGACAAAGAAGTGGGATCGCACATCATATGTGCTGTCATCAAAGGTTTTTTTTGGCTGGCGCGGAAAGGAAAACAAGCCAAACCAAACCGGCCTGAGCCGGAAGCACATCTTCGAGGCCTGCCATGAAGCTCTTAACCGCCTTCAAACGGATTATCTTGATCTCTATTTTTGCCACCGCCCCGACAAAAACGTGCCGATCGAAGAGGTTGTTTGGGCCATGAATCAGTTGATACAGCAGGGCAAGGTTCTCTACTGGGGCACCAGCGAATGGAGTGCCTCTGAAATTATGGAGGCCCATATGTTTGCGCGTCAATACCACTTGTTGGGCCCTACTATGGAGCAACCAGAGTACAATATGTTCAACAGGAATAAAGTTGAGAACGACTACCTGGGTTTGTTCAGTTCCGTTGGCCTGGGAACGACCATTTGGAGTCCGCTTGCCTCCGGCCTGCTCACGGGCAAATACAATAACGGCATACCCGAAGGCAGCAGGTTGGCCATAGAAGGGTTCGACTGGCTGAAGGAACGGCAACTCCAGGAAGCAAAGATTGAAAAAGTGAAAGCTCTTGTCCCCATTGCTGAAAAGCTGGATGCTTCGCTTGCATCGCTAAGCATTGCCTGGTGTGTCAAGAATCCAAATGTGTCGACGGCGATACTCGGTGCCACGCGCAGGGAGCAACTCACAGAAAACCTGAAGGCGCTCGAAGTTCTCCCAAAACTCACCAATGAGGTCATGGAGGAAATTGAACAGGTCATTCAAAACAAACCGGAATTGCCGCAGTTTTAAACGATGGCGGATTGGTCCACATCAGGCAAGGCGCGCTGCATCGATTATTTGCAGTGCGCCTTTTCTGTTTCAAATAAGATTAATGTAATTTCGAACATATGGACCAAACCTATCTCACGATCATTTGGATCGCTGTAACCATTCTTTTTATTGCATTTTTCGAGGGGATTGAGATCGCATTTGTAAGTGTTAACCGGTTACAGATTGAATTACGGAAGAAACAGGGGAAATCCAGCGGATTGATCATTTCCCGGTTTATGGAGGAGCCATCCAGGTTCATCGGCACGTGTTTGCTCGGTGTAAACATTTCGATGGTCATCTACGCGTTGCTTTTTAGCAGCCTTATGAACCCGCTTTGGACGTACCTCGGCATAAAAAATGCCTATGTTCAGCTGGTCATAGATACCTGCCTCGCTGCATTCTTCATCCTCATATTCGGGCAGTTTATTCCGAAGGCGATCTTCAGGGCACGAAACGATTCATTGCTGAGTTTTTTTGCACCTGCTACCCGTTTTTTCTACCGCATATTTTATCCTATCGCGTCACTGCTGGTAACCATCGCCGAATGGGTGCTTAAGTACGTGTTCAATGTGAAGGTGAAAGACAGGAACGAGGTTTTTAACAACGTCGACCTTGAACACCTGCTGCAACAAAATAAGGTTCAGGACGAAGACAGCCAGGAACTGAATACGGAGCTTTTTGAAAACGCATTGTCACTGCCAATGATCAAAATCCGGCAGTGTCTTGTTCCCCGAACCGAGATCGACGCTGTTGATATAAAAGCGTCCATTACCACGGTAAAGGAACAAATGATCGCAACCAGGTTAAGTAAGCTGGTGGTTTATGATGAGAACATCGATAACATCGTGGGATATGTACACCAGCTCGATCTGTTCAAAAATCCCCAGGACATATCATCGGTACTGCTGCCAATACCGGCGGTACCCGAAAGCATGAGTGCAACCGACCTGATCAATAAGTTCTCAAAAGAAAGGAAAAGCATCGCGTGGGTGGTAGACGAATTCGGGGGCACCGCAGGCATAGTTACGATGGAAGACGTTCTGGAAGAGATCTTTGGTGAGATTCGCGACGAATACGATGTGGAGGAATTTGTGGCCAAGCAGATATCAGATGACGAATACCTTTTCAGCGGTCGACTGGAGATCGACTACATACAGGAGAAGTTCGACCTGGAGTTTACCGGTAACGACTCTGAGACTTTATCGGGTTACATCATCGAACAACATGAAACGATTCCCGTGCAAAAAGAGCGCATCATATTAGACCGGTACGAATTTGAAATCTTGAATGTAAGCGATACCCGGAT
>JASLBT010000403.1 GCA_030146445.1 Segetibacter sp.
CAACGAAAATGGTGATAGAAAAATCCTCTGTGGTATAGGAACGTATACAGGCTAATAGAAAAAGCCGCCTCAAACTTTAGTTTTGAGACGGCCTCTTTTTTTTGCCTGGTCAAATCTGAAGGGCCCCAATACGGATTTATACCCCTGAACGAACAATCCGAAGTTATCAGGTGTAATTTTGCAGCGGCTTAAAGCGCCAACCTCCATGAAATTAGTCTTGTCTTTTGCTTTTGTGTGTTCGTTTTTTATTTCCCGTGCGCAGGATAAAGTCACACTGAACGGTTACATCAAAGATTCTCTTACCGGAGAAACGCTTATCGGCGCTAACCTGTCTATAAAAGGAGCAGGCAAAGGCGTGACCTCCAACCAATATGGCTATTATTCAATCACCCTGGTGAAAGGCAGCTATGAGTTGGTATGCTCGTTTGTTGGATACCAGTCGCGCAATGTCACGCTTACTGCAAATAGCAGCAAACAGTTCGACATATCGCTAATACCCCGGAATTTCATTATAAACGAAGAAGTTGTTGTAACCGGACGCCGGCGAGACAATAACGTGAAGACTGCACAGATGGGCAAAATCGATCTGAGCATGGAGACCGCCAAATCACTGCCCGCTTTTCTTGGCGAGGTAGATATCATGAAAACCCTCCAACTTATGCCGGGAGTTCGGAACGCCGGTGAAGGAAATGCGGGTTTTTACGTGAGGGGAGGTGGACCTGATCAAAACCTTATCATCCTCGACGACGCCGTAGTCTATAACACCGGTCACTTATTTGGCTTTTTTTCGGTGTTTAATTCAGATGCGATAAAAAATGTCTCGCTGATAAAGGGCGGTATGCCTGCGCAATATGGCGGACGTCTTTCGTCGGTAGTTGATGTCAGTATGAAAGAAGGCAACCTGCACAAAACCCAGGTAGACGCGGGAATAGGGTTGATTGCTTCGCGATTTTCTATCCAGGGTCCCTTGAAGAAAAACAAGGCATCCTATATCCTCTCTGCCAGGCGAACCTATATCGACGCATTGACAAAGCCCTTTATTTCGAAAACAGCAAATGCGTATGGTTCAGGTTACTACTTCTACGATCTGAATGCAAAAATGAACTACATCATCTCCGACAAGGACCGCGTTTACCTGAGTGCGTACGCGGGCAAAGATGTATTTACTTTTAACAACCAGAAAAGGTCGTTCAACACCAATGTTCCGTGGGGAAATGCTACTGCTACTGTCCGGTGGAACCACGTATTTAATCCCAAACTGTTTGCGAACGCAACAGTCGTATACAACGACTACAATTTTGCGTTTTCTGCCAAACAAAACGACTTTCTTATCAAGCTGTCTTCAGGGATTCGCGACCTTAATGCAAAAGCCGACTTCGACCTTTATGCGTCTACGGCTCACAAGATTAAATTCGGTGGCTTATATACTTATCACACCTTCTTTCCAAACATACTCACCGCCGAGCAGGGTAGCACCAGCTTTAGCCCCAATAATGTGAAGCTCAAATACGCCAATGAGTTCGCTGTATATGTCCAGGACGACTGGGAGGTTACCGACAAGCTAAAGCTCAACTATGGCGTACGGTATAGTCACTTTCAGCAGGTCGGGCCTTATACCCGATACACCACTGACCAAAATAGCAATAAGCTCGACAGCTTGATTTATCGAAAAGGACAAGCCGTAAAAAGCTATGGCGGACTGGAGCCTCGCGCTACAATCCGCTATGCGTTCAATGAGTCAACATCTTTTAAGGCCGCGGTAACCCGCAACCTGCAATACATTCACCTGGTAAGTAATGCCGGTTCAACTTTACCCACCGATCTCTGGGTGCCAAGCACGTTCAGGGTAAAACCCCAGATCAGCTGGCAGTATGCCGCCGGCTTGTTTAAAAACTTTAATAACAACATGTTCGAAACTTCTGTTGAGTTTTATTATAAAAGCATGCTCAACCAGATTGAATATAAAGAAGGCTATGTTCCCTCGTTGAAAGATCCCGAAGAAGAGTTTACATTTGGCAGAGGCTGGAGTTATGGATCAGAATGGTTTATCAACAAAGTAAAGGGTAAACTCACCGGTTGGGTAGGATATACTTTAAGCTGGACCTGGAGGAAATTCGAACAGTTAAATGATAATAAGAAGTATCCCAGCAAGTTCGACCGGCGCCATGACCTTAGCGTAGTTGGGACTTATACGCTTAACAAACGGTGGAAGATTTCGTCCATCTTCACCTATGGAACCGGCAATGCGGTATCGGTGCCGGAGCGTTTTTACTTTTTTAACGGTATACTCACACAGGAAAATAGCCGGATCAACTCTTACCGGCTCAAGCCCTATCACCGGATGGACCTTTCGGCCATACTTACGCCCGAACACAAGAAAAAGCGGAAATACACCGATAATTGGGTGTTTAGTATATACAATATTTACAGCAGGCTAAATCCCTATTTCATCTATTTCGACCAGCAGGGAAGTGCATTCAACGGAGACCTCAGGATTGAAGCACGGCAGGTTTCTTTGTTCCCGATAATTCCGGCCGTCACCTGGAATGTTCAATTCTAAACTTATTGAGCCTCCCTGAACTCGATGTTCACGACAGCGTTTTTCTGTTCCGTCGAGGTAATGAACAGTTCGTATCGTTTACTACCGGCAGTAATAACCATTAAAGCAGTGTTTGGCGGAATTTGTCCCAGGTTTTCTGCCACCATAACGAACTCGTGATTGGGCTCGTTTTCACTAGCTTTTATATTGAAGCTAATGGGCTTATCCGTCAATCGCTTCCGGGAAACAATCAGTTGATTGTTGTGATAAACGCTAATGGTATCGCCATCAATATCGCCGTTATCGTACATCTCAATTTTAATGTCGCGCTCAGCGGTGAAGATCGTTTTTACGACTTCGTTGCTTCGCCTTCTTAGTATCTCTGGCTTCGGTATCAGCTTTGGCTTTACAGGCGCTTCCTTCGGTCTGGGAACATCCTCTTTTACCGATGGGGGTGAAATAATCACTGGCGGAGCAATCTCAGGCTTTTTGTCGTTCCGGGTAACCGCATCTTCTGCACCTGGCTTTAACCTCGGTTTGGTAGAAGCTACCGGTGGTTTGGTGGTGGCTCCACCCGGTTTTTTCACAGGAGGACGCTGCTGAACGCGGGCCGTGCTACCGGATGAACGACTAGCGGGGGGCGTTGACTTTTTTGGCTGAGTCCTTCTTGCAAGCTCTTGCTGTCTCCTGAGCTTTTCGTTATCCCTTTTTACCAGGAAATCCTCTTTTTCAAAGTCGGTTGTGGTCGTGCGTTCAAGGTATACTTTTCCTTCCCCGCAGTCACCTTTCCCGTTCACATACCGGCTGGTATATGTTCCGGTAAGCGTTTCCAGGGTGCCCATCTTTGCATACTCAAGATAACAGGTCATCAGGCACGGGGTACTGGTGCCTTCAATCTTTAGCTCTACAAGGCTAAGCTCATTTAAGACGACATTATTCGTCTTGGGTGTAAATATTCCCTGGAAGTTAGCCTTGCCATAGAACACGGTTGTTTTGTAAGAATAAGTAACGCCGCGGATTGCATTATTTTTCGCCTGGTCAATCTGAACTTCAAATTTGTACCGCTCGAATGATAAACCAAAGCTATTCTGCGAAAAATGACCGCGCCAAATGCCCGTGAGCTTTTGGCCACTGGCAGTCATCGCAAAAAACAATAAAAAATTGAGCAGCGTAAACTTAAATCTCATCTAACAAATGTATGGTTGCAGTTAGCATAATGCGCACAAAGAAGCGTTAAGGTTTACAGGCGGATATTGGCTGGAATGGTTGGTCAGAATATCGGGGAATGGGCAACAAAAATAAACCGCAAAGTGGTTAAACCCGCGGTTTGGTAATGGCCATTATATTATAAATGTAAACCTAATCAGGCAATGCCTTTTAGTTTTTTTACTTCCTCGGTAAGCTTGGGAACAATCTCGAATATGTCGCCAACGATACCATAATCTGCTGCCTTAAAAAATGGCGCCTCAGCATCTTTGTTGATTACCACAATTACTTTGCTGCGGTTTACCCCTGCAAGGTGCTGAATCGCGCCGGAAATGCCCAGGGCAACGTATAAATTTGGAGAGATCGCTTCACCGGTTTGTCCTACGTGCTCGTGATGCGGGCGCCAGTTACTGTCGGCCACCGGACGGCTGCAGGCGGTTGCTGCGCCCATTGCTTTTGCCAGGTCTTCAACAATTCCCCAGTTTTCGGGTCCTTTCAGTCCCCGTCCGCCACTAACGACAACCGTAGCCTCTGTAAGTGGAACCTCACCAGCGACTTTGTCGCTGGAGGTTACTTTAACCTTGGGCATGTCGATGGTTACGTTAGTGGCCACTACTTCGGCAACCCCGTCGGCTGCGGTAGCCTTAAACGCATTTGGATTTAAGGAAATGATTTTTATATCGGTATTAACCTGAACAAAAGCATAAGCCTTGCCGCTGAATACATTTTTCTTTACCACAAATCCATTGGTGATATCGGGCAACGTAACCGCACCCGCTACCAGCCCCGCTTTTAAACGCGCCGACAACCTTGGTGCAATTGCACGTGCAGTGAGGTTATGGGCAAACACAACGACGGTTGCCGCTGACTGCTTAATCACTTCGGCAAGTACCTTTGTATATACCTGCGCATCAAACCGGTTCAGCGCATCGTTGGCAACATGGTAAATCTTTTTAACACCATATCGGCCCAATGCGCTCAGGTCGTCGGAAACGGTGCCTAATACAACAGCTTCAGCGGTTGTTCCGGTGAGCTCAGCCACTTTTGCACCATACGATAATGCTTCGAAAGACGCTTTTTTTATATGTCCGTCTGCCTGGTCTGCAAATATTAGAACTGACATCTGTTAAGATTTTAAGGGATTAAAGAATGGGCTTCCGGGTGATTGTAATCATCGCCCGTCGCCGGTTCCAAAAGAAAAAAGATCAGATCACACGAGCCTCTTCGTGCAACAAACGCACGAGTTCGGCAACATTATCGGCACTCACCATCTTCACGCCTGCTTTTGCAGGTGGCAGTTCGTAATTAACGTAGTTGGTAAGTTTTTCGGCATCCACTGGTTCCAGTACTTTCAAGGGCTTTGTTCGGGCAGCCATAATACCGCGCATGTTCGGTATACGGGCGTCGGCCATCCCTTTCATACAGCTTACCACTATTGGAAGGTTAACTTCATTTGCCTCCTCACCACCATCAATTTCACGCGTGAGGCTCGCAGTGGTCCCGTTCAGATCCAGTTTTGAAGCTGCAGAGATGTAAGGAAGGTCGAGAAGTTCGGCAACCATACCGCCTATGGAGGCACCATTGTAGTCGATTGTTTCTTTGCCTGTTAATATGAGGTCATATCCTCCCTGCCGTGCCACTTCTGCAATCTGGGAAGCAATATAAAAGCTGTCGTAGGTATCGGTGGTGTTCACCCGGATGGCTTCGTCGCCACCGAGGGCAAGAGCTTTGCGGATGATCGGGTCAAGGTCGGCACCGCCTACGCTGAGCAGGTGCAGCACTATTGTAGGGTCCTTTTCTTTAAGTTCAATCGCCCGCACAAGCGCATACCATTCATCGTATGGGTTTATGATCCATTGCACCCCTGCTTCTTCAAGTTGGGTATTCCCGTTTTTGAAGGCTATTTTTGCCGTGGTGTCCGGCGTTTTGCTGAGACAAACTAAGATCTTCATTTGCTGAAATTTTCAAAGCTTTGTACCCAACTTCAATAATCAATGGCAACAATCGAGTGTGGTAACGAAGGGTAAAAGCTCCCGTTCAAAAAAAGTTGTTTATGCAACTAAATGCAAATATAACTGACGTTTTATTTACTACAACAGCTTTAATAATTTATTTTTTCGTGTATGGATAAGATCAGCAAGTTGCAGGAATTGATGAAAAGCAGCCCGGATGATAATTTTTTGCAGCACGCGCTGGGGCTTGAATTCATAAAGATCGGCGACGAGTCGGCCGCCAGAACTTTATTTGAAACCATTCTTCACCGCGATCCGGGTTACGTGGGCACATATTATCACCTGGCTAAGTTGTTTGAACGCATTGGCGAAGACCGTCTTGCAAAAGAATGGTACGAAAAGGGGATGGTTGCAGCGAAAAAAGCAGCAGATCACCATGCCTATAACGAGTTGCAATCTGCATATGAAGACCTGATCTATTAACTTTTTTTGGTAGCCGGCATTCGGAACTTTCCCAACGTTCGTTGTGTCACTCACTTGTACCGCAGTGCTTGTTTCAGCTTTTTTCTGCGATCCGAAAACATGTTCATTGCTCCCCTTCAAGCGCCATTAAACCGGTTAGAACCGGAATGTTAAAAGCGTAAGACGATAAGTGCTGCCATTGCTTTTTGGGCTTAAAAGCGCATGCACAAAACCTTATATTTGCGCGTCTACAAAAAGCATTATGAGCGAAGAAAAGAGCCTGAATTTTATTGAGGAGATCATTGAAGAAGAACTGGCAACGGGTGCGCGCAAGTCCGTTGTTACCCGCTTTCCTCCGGAGCCAAACGGTTACCTCCACATTGGTCATTCAAAAAGTATTTGCCTGAATTTCGGGTTGAGCGCTAAGTACGGTGGTACAACCAACCTGCGTTTCGACGATACCAACCCTACAACCGAAGAAACTGAATACGTTGATAATATAAAAGCCGATATCAAATGGCTGGGTTTTGAATGGACAAATGAATTGTACGCATCGGATTATTTCGAACAACTTTACGCGTTTGCGGTAAAGCTTATCAGGAAGGGACTCGCTTACGTTGATGATAGTACCGCTGAGGAAATAGCTGCTCAAAAGGGAACACCTACGCAACCAGGGACCGGCAATGAGTACCGCAACCGGAGCGTTGAAGAAAATCTTGACTTGTTCGCCCGGATGCGTAACGGCGAATTCCCCGATGGTGCCAAAGTGTTGCGCGCCAGGATTGACCTGGCCAGCCCGAACATGCACATGCGCGATCCGCTGATGTATCGTATAAAACATGCACACCATCACCGCACAGGCAACAAGTGGTGCATATACCCGATGTACGACTTTGCACATGGTCAAAGCGACAGCATAGAACACGTCACGCATTCAGTATGTACCCTGGAGTTCATTCCACACCGCGATCTTTATAACTGGTTCATCGAACAACTCGAAATCTACCCGAGCCGGCAATACGAGTTTGCCCGGCTAAACCTTACCTATACGGTAATGAGCAAGCGCAAGCTGCTGCAATTGGTAAATGAAAAGCTGGTAGATGGTTGGGACGATCCGAGAATGCCAACAATCGCTGGCATCCGCAGGCGGGGATACACTCCGGAAAGCATTCGTGTTTTCTGCGACAAAATAGGGGTACAGAAAAGGGAGAACATCATAGACTTAAGCCTCCTCGAATTTTGTATCAGGGAAGACCTGAACAAAACAGCCCTGCGCCGCATGGCAGTGCTCGACCCCGTTAAATTGGTGATCGACAACTATCCTGATGGACAAACCGAAGAGTTAATGGGGGAGAACAATCCTGAAGCCCACGACGGAGGTGGCCAGCGCAAAATTCCTTTCAGTAAAGAACTCTGGATCGAGCGTGA
>JASLBT010000454.1 GCA_030146445.1 Segetibacter sp.
CTAACCTCAGGAAGTGGAATACCACCTACCGGGCAACAGGGCTCAACGAACTTCCCGCCGTTTATCAGAAAACGAATGAGCCGGCAAACTTACTGCTGGTAAGCTGTATTTCTAGGTATGCCTATAATTACCAATACGTAACCCGTCGATATGCGCTAACCGTTGAAACAAAAGATAACATCCTCAATCCTCCTCTCGCTGTCACAGGAGGCGCCTGGAGCTATTCAAGTGCGTTTGTTGGCTCGCAAAGCAATCCCGCTATACCAAAATTGTACGGCCGCGATTTCGCCTACGAAACCCCGACGTCCAACTTTGGCTACCAATATAGTACCGTCAACCTTTTTACGGTCGAAGAAGTGCTATTTAATAAAGCTGAGGCAAACGCCTACCTCGGGAACTATGATGCCGCTATCGCCGATCTAAACCTGTTCATGAGTACCAGGCTTTTACCAAACGACGGTGTTTCCCCGGGCGTGATGCCGCCAGCACGCAGGATTACCGAGGCTAAGATACTTGCCCATTACACTCCTGCTCTGGCGTTGAAAGATGCCTTGATCAGGTATATCCTCGAGTTGAAGCGCGCAGAGTTTATTCATGAAGGCATGCGGTGGTTTGACATACTACGGTACGATATCCCGGTCGAACACAAAATTTATGCGGTAGGGGGCGGAACAGCTGGTACCATTTCACTTCCTGCCGGCGACAGGCGCAGGCAGCTGAAGTTACCTGATGGTGTTAAGCTTTCCGGTATCACAGATTTGAACAGGTAATAACTGATAAACTATCCAAGGAAATGAAAAAATTAATAATATCAGCTTCCGTACTAATGGTACTATTTTCTTCTTGTAAAAAAGAGGATTTCAACGCCGCTGAAGCAGACAACCTCATCGGTCTTGGTGGAGATACGTGGGCAAAAGGCCCGATCGACACGTGGATTTATGACATGCTAACCGTTCCATATAATATCTCTGTCAAATATAAATGGGACCAGTTCGAGGACATGAGCGATATCACTAAAGTGCTTATACCCATTAAAGAAGATTATGTTATTCCAACTCTGAGCGCTATAAACCAGGTTTGGATCGAAACCTATGTTGCTGAAGCTGGCAGGGGGTTTTTCAAACAGAACACGCCCAAATTCTTTTACCTGATCGGCAGTCCTGCTTATAATGATAACAACACGATTAAACTGGGGCAGGCAGAAGGTGGCACCAAAATTATCCTGCTCGATATGAACAGAACCAGGGTGAAAGGCATGCCCGGCTATGTAAGATCAGATTCAAACAACGTTAAAAGAATGTTCCAGACGATAGAACACGAGTTTGGTCACATTCTTCACCAGAAAGTACTGTATCCGCAGGAGTGGAAGAATCAAAACCCGGAATTGTATACTTCTACCTGGACCGATTATACCGATACAGAAGCTCTGAGAGATGGCTTTTTATCCGCCTATTCTATGAACAACGTTGACGATGATTTTGTAGACATGATAGCAATAATGTTGGTTGAAGGCAAGGCTACTTATGAAAATATGATCGCTTCGATACCTCCGGGTGTAACCGACCGCGGAACAACCCAGGCGCAGGCGATTGCACGGCTGAGGTCAAAAGAATCAATTATCGTTAATTACTTTAAACAGGTTTGGGGAATTGATTTTTACAGTCTTCAGGCGCGAAAGCGCAGTGCGATCGAAGCAGTAATATATTAACTCAAATGATACATCAAGTCAACTCTAAAGACTACTAATGAAAAAGATCTTTTTATATACTTCCCTGATTATCATCACTGTACTAGCCGCGTGCAGAAAAGAAGACAACAGGGTGTTTCAAGAATCTCCAGACGAAAGACTTAATAAAGCTTTATCGGCTTACCAAGCTCAATTAACGGGTGCAACGAACGGCTGGAAAGCCGTTGTTTACCCGGCAGGCGGGGGGGCATTCAGCTTCTATTTTAAGTTTAACGACAGTAATCGTGTTAAGATGGTATCCGATTTCGATTCGTCCTCTGCAGTTACCTTACAAGAAAGCAGTTACCGCCTAAAAGCATTGCAACAGCCAAGTCTTGTTTTCGACACGTATAATTACCTCCATGTACTTGCCGATCCTACAGGTTCGGTTAATGGCGGTGCAAATGGCAGTGGCCTTGTCTCGGATTTTGAATTCTACTTCGACTCCTCGGGTACGGATACTATCAACCTGGTTGGCCGGATGAATGGAAGTAAAGCCGTGATGATAAAAGCTACAGCTGAGGAAGAAAGAATATTCACTACCGGACTGTTCAACATCAACCAGTTTCGCAGTAACTACGGCCGGATATTAGAATATTTTAAGCGTTTCACAATCGGTGGGCAGTCATACGAACTAAATATCAATGTCGACAGGAGGGTTATTGTATTTAACTGGTTAAATGCATCAGGGGAATTAGAGTCGTACAAAACTGAGTTTTTCTTTACACCCGCGGGCATAAGCCTCGTAAGCCCGTTCAATACGGGTACAACATCAATCAGCGAGCTGAAAAATATAGAATGGGTTAGCGCTAGTAACGACCTAACAGTGACAGTCGGCACTGTTACCGGCACAATTTCCGGTGCCATTGCACCGCTCAAAAATGATGTGGGTGCTCCGAAAAGATGGTGGGAATGGGCGCGTTCAAGTTTTTGGGTATGGTCACAATTTGGCTTTCATAAAAATGGTGTCGACGATGCCTTCAATGTCAGGGGAATAGCAGGTTTTCAAAGAATTGAATACCGACCCGTCGCTTCAGGTGCATTCGACGCAGTGAGGATCATCAATACGGCCGGTGGCGGTGGGTTTGGACCAGCAGTAACTCCAATTTTCACTGCAGATGGCCGCGTAGTGTTCCCAAATAGCGGCTCGCAGTTTGGTGCTGTACCTGCAGCAGCAGCCCCGGCCTATAATCAGTTTCGCACCCAATTATTTGAGCCACAGGGATATTATCTCGTCCAGACCGGATTTGGCTCGGATGAACAAACCACCTATGATATGGTAAACGTTCTCGATGCAAAAACCTGGATCACCTGGCAGTATTAAGTTAACGGAACTTGCTCT
>JASLBT010000002.1 GCA_030146445.1 Segetibacter sp.
CGCGCCGCTAACTGCCCGGCGGCCGGCGAGGATGCCCGGTACCGGCCAAATGCGGGCAGCCAAAAACCGGGTGCCCTGGGCCGGTGATGCGCTACAGGGTTATGGCTTAACTATAATTAATGTTGGTAATCGTTAAATTTACCTAAGAAAGCTCCTTTTTGGAGAGCTTTGTAATTCGCGGCGGTTTCGCTGCCAGTTTACAACGGAACTGAGATCACCTGAATAATCAATCAAATGATGAGATTTACTTTGCTTGCCTTAACGATGTTGTTTGCCATACCCCCGTCTGTGTTCACGCAAACACCTCGCTTGAAAACATTTCCACTTTCTGACGTTCGCCTGCTGAACGGCCCGTTTAAACGAGCACAGCAAACCGACCTGAAGTATATACTCGCTTTGGATCCTGATAAATTGTTGGCGCCATACATGCGCGAAGCCGGCATAAGCCCTGCCGGTAAAACCTATGGAAACTGGGAGGGTACCGGGCTCGACGGACATATCGGAGGCCACTATCTTTCGGCACTCGCCAATATGTATGCGTCAACCGGTGATAAAGAACTGTTTAGACGGCTAAATTATATGGTCGACCGCATTGCGGAGTGCCAGGAGAAAAATGGCAATGGTTATGTTGGCGGGGTGCCCGGTGGTAAAGTCATGTGGCAAGATGTTGCACAGGGAAAGATCAATGCCGGCAGTTTTTCACTGAACAACAAATGGGTGCCCTGGTACAACATTCATAAACTGTTTGCCGGGCTGGCTGATGTTTACCTTATTGCAGGCAACCCAAAAGCCAAATCGGTGCTGGTAAAGCTTTCCGACTGGGCAATAAACTTAACGGCGGGCTTAACTGACCAACAGGTTCAGCGTATGCTTCGCAGCGAGCATGGTGGTATGAACGAAGTGTTTGCCGACGTGGCCGCAATTACGGGGGACCCCAGGTACCTGCAGCTCGCAAGAAGGTTCTCTCATCAAAACATACTTGACCCCTTGCTGCAGCAAAAAGACTCGTTAACCGGTTTACACGCCAACACCCAAATACCAAAAGTGATTGGGTATATGCGTGTTGCTGAAGTTGCCGGGCAGGAGGACTGGGCTAATGCTGCCAGGTTCTTTTGGAACACAGTGGTGGAGAACAGGACGGTATCAATCGGCGGCAATAGCGTAAGAGAACACTTTCATCCGGCCGATAATTTCATCTCGATGATGGAGTCGAAAGAAGGTCCGGAAACGTGCAACTCATACAATATGCTTAAGCTTACGAAGCACCTGTTCCTGGCAAATCCATCGGTCAAATACATGGATTACTACGAACGTACATTGTACAACCACATCCTTTCTTCGCAACATCCGGATGGCGGGTTCGTTTATTTTACGCCCATGCGCCCCCGGCATTACCGCGTATATTCTCAGCCTCAACAAGGCTTTTGGTGCTGCGTGGGTTCTGGTTTGGAAAACCACGGAAAATATGGTGAACTGATCTACAGCCATAACGACAAAGACCTCTTTGTTAACCTGTATATTCCCTCGCGCCTAAACTGGAAGAAGAAAGGGATCATGCTTATTCAAAACACCCGGTTTCCTGAAAGTGAAACAGCTTCGATGTCGTTAACGATGAAGCGCGCAAGCAGATTTGCGATCAACTTCAGGTATCCTGCATGGGTGAAGCCGGGGCAGTTAAAAATTTTGGTAAATAACAAACCGGTTCCCGCCAGCAATCCTCCATCCACATACGTTTCCATCAACCGCACCTGGCAACCGGGTGACCGGGTTACGATCAAACTACCGATGGAAACAAAGGCTGAATACCTGCCGGATGGTTCTGATTGGGTGTCGTTTGTTCACGGACCGGTTGTACTTGCCGCCGCTACAGACACTACTGACCTTGTGGGGTTGCGCGCCGACAGCAGCCGGATGGGCCATATTGCCAATGGACCACTGTACCCGCTGGAAGAAGCACCTTTTATTGTAACCGCAAAAGAAGACTTCAACCCTGCTCTTAAACCAGTGCCTGGTAAACCGCTTACTTTTTCCGCATCAAACCTGATTTATCCCGACCGGTTTAAAAGCGTTGAGCTCGTACCGTTTTACAAGATCCATGATAGCCGGTATATGGTATATTGGCCAGTGACTACTGCAGATAAACTTACTCAAAAGTTGATGGCTGTCAAGGCACATGAGGATGCCCGGCTTGCGCTTGAATTACGTACAATTGACCAGGTCGCACCGGGTGAACAACAGCCTGAGTCGGATCATAATTACCAGGGTGAGCGATCAGAAACCGGGATCTATAAAGACCGGCATTGGCGTAACGCAAAAGGATGGTTCAGCTACGATTTCAAGAACACGGCTGGCCGCGCACGTAAACTGCGGGTAACCTATTATGGCGCCGAAAAGGACAGGAACTTTGACATTGCAATCAACGACACTTTGTTGAAAAGTGTTCAGCTAAACGGAACGTCCGGTGCCGATTTTGTAGATGTAGATTATGAGATTCCCACGGAATTGATCAATACTTCTGCAAATGGCTCATTGCGGGTGAAGTTTACTGCACATCCGAACTCGACAACAGCAAACATCTATTACATAAGATTACTGCAATAAAACGGCGTTTGCCTGGTTCTACGTTTTGCTAAAAAGGATGTTGCCTCATCAGCAACTCCGTCTACCCAGTTGGCGATCGAACAAACCCGTAAAAATACCTTTTGGGGATGTTGTGCCCCGAAATCTCAGCCCAACGCCGTTTCGACCTGGGCACCCGGGGAAATGTAAACACCACAAACAATTTCTAACCTACAGTGACTTGTAATGAAGCATGATCGCCTTGAATAGTTTTTTAAACCGGGGTTCAGGGGGACGCCAAAACTGAACCCGTAGC
>JASLBT010000004.1 GCA_030146445.1 Segetibacter sp.
GGTCGTTAAGCGATATGGTTCGAATAAAATGATATTACCAGTTAATCTAGGTTAACCTTGCTTCTCCGTGAAAAAAGCGACGATGAAACGATTTGCGATAACCATTGTATGTTTCCTTTCGTGTATGATATCCTGTACAGATCCTAAGGATAAAAGTCTCGCTAAAAATGAGAGCGGCACCTGTTGTAGTAAAGTCCCTTCACGCTTTGCTTCAGCTTCTGACACTTCAGCCGGTACGGTAGATTACGGTGGCGACAGCACTACCGTTGGTATGGTGCTGATACCCGGCGAAACTTTTCAAATGGGAGCAGACAATGAGCAGGCTGCTGATGATGAATATCCAAAGCATACCGTAACAGTAGATGCCTTCTGGATGGACGCAACAGAAGTTAGTAACGCACAGTTTGCTGCTTTTGTTAAAGCAACCGGTTACGTCACAACAGCAGAAAAAGCTCCGGATTGGGAAGTTCTGAAAAAAGAACTACCTGAAGGAACGCCAAAGCCGTCTGACGATATGCTGGTGGCAGCTTCGTTGGTGTTTACCCCTTCAGAAGGACCTGTAGATCTGAACAACTACGCTAATTGGTGGAAGTGGCAGAAAGGCGCGGATTGGCGTCACCCGGAAGGACCGGGAAGTAGTATTATTGGAAAAGAGAACCTGCCTGTTGTACATATATCATGGTACGATGCGCAGGCTTACTGCAAATGGGCAGGCAAGCGTTTGCCTACAGAAGCGGAATGGGAACTTGCTGCAAGAGGCGGACTAAAAAACAATATTTACCCGTGGGGCAATGAGCAGGTAAATGCAGGTGCTCCAAAATGTAACAGTTGGGAGGGCAATTTCCCATACTTTAATGAGCAAAAGGATGGCTACTTCAAGATAGCGCCTGTTCGCTCCTATAAAGCTAATGGATATGGGCTATACCAGATCGCCGGTAATGTTTGGGAATGGTGTAGTGACTGGTATAAGGCAGATTATTATAAATCCTTACAGGGAGCTGTTCGCAATCCAAAAGGCCCGATGAAAAGTTTTGATCCTGAAGAGCCGTTGGTTCAGAAAAGGTCTTTACGGGGTGGCTCATTCCTATGCAACGATAACTATTGTAGTGGATACAGGGTGGCAAGGCGCATGAAAAGCAGTCCTGATACGGGGCTGGAGCATACCGGCTTCAGATGTGTGAAAGACATCGCTTCATCTGCCAGGCGGTAAAAAGACGACCCTCTGCTCAACTTTATCAGTTAAAAATGATCCGGTTAAAAACAAAGTATAGCAAACCAACATACAGGGTTGGTTGAGCAACTGGAAGCTGAATAAAGCAGGATAACAAAATAAAACCGGAACTAAAAACAGGTTAAATAAAAAGCAATAAGCAATACGTACGAAACTGTAAATCTTGCCACATGAAGTACCGAAAAGTTTTTCTGAGTGCATTTCTGTCTGTCTTATTTATTACCGCAACATCGGCACAACAGGTTAAATGGTCAGTACAGAAAGCCAATGACTGGTATGCGAAACAGGGATGGCTTCGTGGCTGCAACTTTCAGCCTTCTACTGCCATTAACCAACTGGAGATGTTTCAAGCCGGAACATTCGATACCGCTACCATCAACAAGGAGTTGGGATGGGCCGCTGAGTTAGGTTTCAATGTAATGCGGGTATACCTGCATCATTTGTTGTGGACCTCAGATAAGGAGGGTTTCAAAAGTCGTCTCGACACGTATTTAGGTATCTCATCAAGGCATGGTATTAAAACACTGTTTGTGTTTTTTGATGATTGCTGGAACGATACTGCGTGGGTTGGCAAACAACCTGCTCCTCAACCAGGGGTACATAATTCAGGTTGGGTAAGAGATCCTGGTACAATGATCTATACGCATCCTGATACAATGCAGGTCTTGGAAGCATACGTTAAAGATGTAATGACAACCTTTAAGAATGATAACCGGGTATTGTTGTGGGATCTGTATAATGAACCGGGAAACAATGCACAGTTCGAAAAAAGTTTTCCGTTGTTAAGAAAAGTTTTTCAATGGGCAAGGTCGATAGCTCCTTCGCAGCCTGTATCAGCAGGCATCTGGAACAACGATGCTAAGTTTCAGGGGCTCAACAGGTTTCAGATAGACAATTCAGATGTAATTACCTATCACAACTATAATTATGTCGACCATCATCGAAATGCGATAGATACCTTGAAAAAGTTTGGCCGCCCGCTGATCTGTACAGAATATATGGCACGAAGAAACGCAAGTATTTTCCAGGTGATTATGCCGATGCTAAAAAATCAAAACGTGGGTGCTATCAACTGGGGATTTGTTGCAGGTAAAACAAATACCATTTTTGCCTGGGACACCCCTATTCCAGGCGGGCAGGAACCGCTGTTGTGGTTCCATGATATCTACCGCAACGACAAAACGCCTTTTAGTAAATATGAAGTTGAATTTATAAAAAGCATTAGTAAGCCGGCACGGGAAAGTCAAAAAGTAAACGGTAAAAAAGCGATGATGCGCTGATACAACCATGCAGTACTTATGTTGAGAAAGTTGCAAGCTCTGATCGAATGATTTAAACGCCTGAGTAAATGTTTTCTTATATTTATGGAACCGGCAGTTTATCCCTGTTCAACATCGTTGCCCGCCCGCTGCGCAGTCGGACGGGTGTCACTCACTTGTACTTTTTATCCTTTATTCTGCTTTTGTTTTGCCGACGTAAAGCCTTAGCAACATCGTTGAGGGCCTATGCAGGCGCTGGCTTTCGAGGGTCTTCTCCTGCAAGCGCATGAACAAAGAACCTGTTGGTAGAAAATGCCAAAAACGCGACAGAAAAAAGCTCCATAAGGCGCTTTGAAAAGGCACACTAATTCGGACCGGTTTCGTTTAGCATGGGTAACAACCTGCGTTAAACAGGGGACGTGTTGAAGGGGAATAACCTAAGAAAGCAATTGTTGAAAAGCGGTGCCTCTTAGCGTTATCTAGTGAACTTTTTAAAATATTGGCGTGTGTTTTTCCTATAACTATTCATCTAAATATTTTAGAAGGTTTGTCCGATTATTTTGGTTAAATTGTTTATCGAATAAAGCGTTCCCTGGAAAGCAATGCTTTCAAAACTCCTCTTCCTGTTTATGATTGCGACGTAATCCAATAGCTCAACATGGTGCAACTGTATAAGCGTGCGACCCACCAACGATTTGGGTGGCACCTGCAATAGAAGGTTGATAGTAGCAAGCCTGCATGGTTCAAAAAACTTAATACATCAAAGTGGTTTAACAGTAGAGAACGCTGTTTCTTTTTTGCTTTGAAAATGCTTGTTTATTGTAATAGATTTTGTTTTCGTAATAATGCCATTATGAAAAGGTTTGTATGTATTTCTTTGCTGGTATTGTCCCGCATTGCTGCTTATGCCCAGGAACTTCGCGCGCCTGCGTATCCTTTAATAACGCATGATCCATACTTTAGTATCTGGTCTTTTGGAGATACCCTTAGCAAATCGGCAACCAAACATTGGACAGGACAAGACCACTCCTTGAGTGGAGTAGTTAAGGTAGATGGCGAGCCCTATCAATTCCTCGGCACTCCTCCAATACACATCGAAAACATA
>JASLBT010000008.1 GCA_030146445.1 Segetibacter sp.
GGAATTGATACGAATACAGATCAACAGCATGAAAGTGGCCCGATGCCCTATCCCCACGGCCATCACCACTGCTTTTATACTGCTGATTGATTGGCGACCATTGCCTGGGTTGATACCGATCTAACAAAGAATAGAACCAGGATCACCATAAGCCCTTACAGCTGACCATGACTGGTGTCCCAATTGACTCAGGTTCTACAATCATAGATCAGTCACCCGAAACCACCAACAAACTACAAAACCGGAATAAATGCAAAAGGCTCCGATCGAGAAGATCGGAGCCTTTGACAATGTAAGAATGATTTATTTCTGAAGTACGACCTTAGTTGTCGATACTTCCTTTTCCTTATCGAGGATCTTAACGTAATACGTGCCGCTAGCTAAACCGGCAAGATTGATCGAACGGTTCAGTGTCTTAGAAGCATTAGCGGCAACCTCTTCACCTGCTCCGCTGAAAACAGTGATGGTGGCGTTTTCACGTCCGCGAGGTAATCTTACGTTTACCAATCCTGATGTGACAGTTGGGTAAACAGTTGGTGTTGCTTTTTCAACGAGGGCTTCAATTACCGGCTTGGCAACCTGCACTTGTTCCGCAGTTCCTACATAAGACAGTTTAGCTCCGTTAGGACTATTGCCGTTTAAAGGTGTTTTTGATTGTTCATTTTTGTAGAAAGGAGCTTTGTAATTGGTGATATCACCAAGTGTATTGGACTGGAAGTACCAATATGCGCTACCCTGAGCTCCACCTGAAGGCAGGTTAACCAACAACGCTTTTGTTGGATCGCACTCCGAGGTACAGCCGTTGAACTGGATGCTGAACATCTTTTGTTCTACGCCCTTGGTCCAGTTGTGTTTTGTATTCGCAGTACCTGCAAAAATGAATGTATAAATGTAATAAGGGACCTCGTCGATAGTTTGTTTGCTTACTACTACTTCCCGTGAGGTGCTGCCCAGGTTTACTTCCAGAAATGAAGGCTGCAACCCTGCAATCCCTGTCACAGGGCCAGTTGTGTTGGCTGTGACACCAGCAGAACCAAGTGTAGGTGCGGGGGTAACTGTAGCAGGAACTGCCAAAACAAAGGTCATTGATTCATCCCTTTGCGAAAAAGTTTCAGACGGCTTCAGGTAAATGTCAACCGTGCGGGGCGAACTACCTTTACGGAGTGAACCCTGCATAGTTTGAGCAGATGCGCCCAGTGCTGAAAACAGCATAAAGCCCGCTACTAAACTTTTCGACAAAAATGTTTTTCTCATATGGAAAAATTGAAAGATTATTGATTAAGATGAAAAATGGCGATAATTGGTTGTATTCCCCCGGAAACTGCTTAGGAAAGCACACGATTAAGCCTTGTTTTGTAGTGCAAAGCTAATCACTATCGGAGCAGTTTCCTATTAAATTCCGTTTAAAAGGTCCTCAGGAATCCTTATATTTAGCGGCTGAGGTATTAAAGTTTGTATTTGGATATTAACGAATCGGGTATTTAGGTTTTAGAACTGGTACAAGTGACACCCCTTTCTAACCATCGGTCATTGCGGCCGGCGTCTGACCGCCGAAGCGTACGGGCAACGATGGCCAATAGACTTCCGCGGCTGGTCACCAAACTTCTCTTTGGTAAACGAAATTAGTTTGGCCATCGTACCCGAAACCAGCAATTTATTTTTTCTATTCCCCGTCGGGAACGCTAGACCTGGAGCAATCAACCAGTCAACCTTTCTTACGCACCTTATTACACGCTACCTAAATACCCTCTCCCCCACTTTCCAGGAATCCCGATCCTGAGCCAAAAACCTCCATTCGAAAATTGCGCAGCTGCCCCCTTTTAATCAGCGGCAAATATTTATATCTTGGTTGATGCATGGTGACGAAACTATTATACCTCCTGCTGTTGCCAAACTTACTGAGCGCACAGTTTTTATTTACCAACCTGAAACCGGAAGACGGACTTTCGTCAAGGGAAGCACGATGCACCTATACCGATAGCGCCGGCTATCTATGGATCGGAACCGAAAACGGCCTCAACCGTTTTGATGGCAGTCAGTTTAAAACCTGGAACCACCAACAACCGGAGTACCCGTCTTCACTCGGCTCCGCTATTTATACGATCATCGAACACAACAAAGACGAATTATGGTTCGGAACCAATTCCGGCGCTGGAGTATTCTCCAAAAGCAAAAATGCTTTCCGGGAGCTTTCCATCAGGCAGCAGGCAAACCCTGTAAAGGGAACTGTAGTAAAGTTGCTGAAGGATAAGTCGGGCAACACCTGGATGGCTACAGCGAGGGGACTGTTTGTTAATCAGCAAGGGTATTTTGTACCCGCCTCAGAAAAATACAAGCATTTAAAAGCACTCGATACGGCCATGATCTTACAGGGTTCGATTGCCTACGACAACCATCGCGATTACCTCTGGATCGGCACGCCAGCAGGGCTACTCTGCCTCGACCTGATGCGGCAACAGCTATATTCTTCTAAATATAACCCTTACAATTGGCCGGTGTTTGTACAGGACCAAATCCTTTCGGTTGCCCTGAACAGCCATGGCAATATTGCATTTAGCACCTCCGGCGATCACGGGCTTGTTTTCTACGACTTTAAAACAAAAGAGTTCGAAGAAACACCGATGATCAACAACAACCCTCTTTGGAGTTTGAAAGATGGTTGCAATACCTTGTTCTACGATGCGGATAACCGCTTGTGGATCTCTACACACCGATATACGTCGTTTATACGGTTCGCCGACGGCAGGTTTGAAAAAATTACTTACAACCGTGAAATGCCATACTCTATTGCTTATGCCTTTTTCTACCATGCCTCCCAGGACAGGTTCGGGAACATCTGGCTGTCTACCATGAACGGCGTTAGTAAAATGGAGCCCCAAAATTTCATCAGGAACATTATCAAAGCTCCTACTTACCCTTACTTTCTTTCAATGGAATTCGCGAACATCAACGCGTTTGCAACCGATAAGGCAGGCAATTATTGGATCGGGAAAATGGATGGCCTGGTGAAATACAACATCTCCACCAAGACCTTTACGCATCTTGCGCCCAGCCGTAATATATACGGGAATGAATTGTTCGATCTGCAGTGGATCAATAATAAGCTGTGGTGCGGCAGCAGCAATGGTATTTGGATTTTCGATCCTTCAACAAGCCATTTTAAACCTGTTTACATAAGAACGAACCAGCCAAAGTATACGGGCCCTGTGTCGTGGATACGCGGAGATAAGCAGGGATTTGTCTGGTTTGCTATCTGGAATACCGGGGTGTTCAGGTACGACCCGGCTAAGCATACCTGTATTCAATTCGACGGATCGGACCCGAAATGGGGAGACATGAACGCCACGCGAAGTTTTGCTGCCGTTGAAGCGAGCGATGGCCGAATGTGGGTGAATGCGGGAGATAATGGAGTGCGCATTTTCGATCCCAGAACCGGGACGTTCGATCGGCCCAACGACAGCATATTGGCGAATGGAAGTGTGTACTCGATGGCTGACCACAATGGGAGCATTTGGCTGAGTACGCGATCCAGGCTGATCAAATGCGACAACTCGGGAAAAGTCCTGGACTCGATCACCCAAGGTGATGGTCTCCCCCCTTTCCGGCTTTCCCGCCTGTGTGTGGATAGCAACAACCGGCTATGGGGGATTTCACGTGAAGGGCTGTATTGCATCGACCTACGCACGAACGAGGTATCGAAAGTGAATGTAAAAGCCACTTTTTCGTTTAACGACCACTGGAACAGCCTCACACAAAAAGGCGATTTGTTATATGCGGCGATGCTCGATCACCTGGTGGTAATCGACACCCGGAAATACCGGCAACATCAACAACCCTCAGCCCCGCTGATCTCGGGGTTTAGAATATTCCAGGACGAAAAACCCTTCGACAAAAACAAGGTTATTTCGCTCGGGTTTCAGCAGAATCAATTTTCATTCGACTTTTCGTCACCAAACCACAACGAATTACCCGACCTGCAATATGCATACAAACTGGAAGGCTTCGACAAGGACTGGAATTATTGCAAGCGAAATCAAACTGCCGCTTACACGAATGTACCCTCTGGCGAATACGTATTTAAAGTAAAAAGCAGCGAGGGTACACGCAGCACTGGTGAGTTAATTACCGCTATTGCCGTTACGGTACGGCCACCCTTTTACGAAACCCCCTGGTTCATGGGGATAGCTGTCTTTTCAGCCATCCTTTTTACATCGCAGCTTCATCGATGGCGTAGGAAAGTAACACTCCGGCGTAATGTGAATACCACCATCGAGTATTTTGCAAACTCCATTTACGGTGAGAACTCCGTGGATGAAATTTGCTGGGATATTGCCCGCAACTGCATTTCTCAGCTTCAATTTGAAGATTGCGTAGTATACCTGGTGGATACACAAACAAGCAAGCTCGTACAAAAGGCAGCTTACGGACCGAAGAACCCGAGAGAACATGAGATCATAAACCCGATAATGATCGACATTGGAAAGGGTATTGTCGGCACCGTTGCGGCTACAGCTAAACCCCTGCTTATCGGGGATACCACTGTTGACCCAAGGTATATCGTCGACGACGCGCGCCGGTGCTCCGAGCTTGCGGTGCCCATCTTGCATGATCATCAGGTGATCGGTGTTATTGATTCAGAACACAGCAAAAAGTACTTTTTTACAGAAGACCATTTAAAAGCGCTGAACACCATAGCGTCGATAAGTGCCAATAAAATAGCCGAAGCGCAGGCAGAAGCTTCGGTAAAGCAAAACGAACGCAAGTTGCTCGAAATAAATAAGCTGCTTGCTGAGAGCCAGCTGATGGCATTACGGGCGCAGATGAATCCCCACTTTGTTTTCAATTGCCTCAATAGTATACAGGAGTGTATTGTTACCGAAAAATATGGCGATGCAAGCAAGTATCTGAACAAGTTTTCAAAGCTGTTCCGACGGGTGTTAAACAATTCCGGCAAAGACATGGTAACCGTCGAAGAGGAGATCGAAGTATTACAGTTGTACC
>JASLBT010000025.1 GCA_030146445.1 Segetibacter sp.
CACATGGAAAGTTGCCTGGGGACAGGTAAACAGGTTTCAGAGACTTACGGACAGCATCCGGCAGGTTTACGACGACAAGCAACCGAGTTTGCCCTCAGGAATGGTTTCCTCTGCATGGGGGTGCCTTCCTTCTTTCGACGGGAGGCGGTTTCCCGGGCTAAATAAACGCTATGGTGTTGGTGGAAACAGTTTTGTAGCGGCAGTTGAATTTGGCAAGAAGGTAAAAGCAAAAGCTATTCTTGCAGGAGGGCAGAGCGGCCACAAGGGCTCAAAGCACTTTACTGACCAGGCACCACTTTATCTCCAGGGAAAATTGCGGGACGTTTGGTTCTACAAAACCGATGTATTGAACCATGTCGAGAAACAATACCGTCCCGGAGAATAGGTAAGACACGACTTATCTTTTTTCTCCAATTGTTAAGCAGCCTCAACCGTAGTTTTGCCCTGGACGATTTAGTCCAGACGCCGACTGATGTCGTTGTCGATCTTTTCGAACAGATGTTGCGGTTTGAAAACCCGCCATGTGGGTATATCCATAAGTTCGACGAAGTAGTTCAGCTTGCGTCGTTTGAAGTCGTATTGCGTTTGATCAGGCATATTCAAAGCAACGATCCATCCGCCTTCATCAGTTACCTCTTCAAACCATTCCTCGTAATAATCCCGGTCGCCGCTATGAAAGTTCAATACATTTTCCGTGATCAGTATAAACTTTGTGATGTGCTCAGCAAACATGGCATCGATGACATCACGTTTTAACGTCATAATATCGTTTTCGATGGCGTCGTTCCATTCTCCGATAAGCTCTATGATCGCGAAGCTCTCCGAATAGTCCACGTATAAAATCTTCATGTATAAAGTACGGCTGCCAAATTCGTCCCATTGTGGATGAATGTAGTAGTTATAAACCGCCTGGGAATATTCGAATTCGCTATAAGTACGGCCGAAAAAGGGCGAACGCTCGTCCTCTTCAGCCATATACATGTGCCGCCAGTTAAAAAAAGGTTCTATCTCGTGCATTACTTCCTCCTGTTAAGAATCTTATTCACTTGATCAACAATTCAACACCAGGTCGCTTACAGAAAAACACGCCTGTTCTATCGCCTCAATACTAGGATAAAATAACCACACATTAGCTTTTATCATCATTAAGCCTAAAAAACTGTACAAAAAATTACAAACAAAAAAAGGGCCGCCTTTCGGCAGCCCTTCCCATAAAAGTATCTGGTTACTGAACTACAATTTTGTCACTATATACAAGGTGGCGATCGGCGCCGGTCAATTTCAACAGGTAAACACCACTACCTGATGTACGTGGCACACTGATGCGCTCAATCTGGCCATATAGACTGATCTTAACCGTCCTCGTCATCACATTTCTGCCTGAAGCATCAGTCAAAGCAAGATTGTACCGGCCGGCAGGAACTTTATCGAATTGAACGTTAAACGACTTTGATATCACCGGGTTCGGATAAATGCTTACTTCATTATTACCCCTCAATTCCGGCCGTATTTTGGCGTCGGAAACACTGTTGTTTTGGTATAGAAGATTGCTGTTTGCAAGATCAGAAGCATTGTACACCTTGTCTTCTTTTTTGTGTAGCGGTGTAGCATCCAGCGTAGAAATATTCACCTTGAAATAATTATCTGCCATCATTGCACTGCTGATGAATAATTCCCCGTTCGCGTCAACTGCCGCACCATTCGAGGTAAACTGCGCCGGCAATCCTTTTATCTGCCCAACAAGGTCGGCAACGAGTGTTTGAGGGTTTATTTTAAACAGGTAATTCCGGTAAGTCACCATGTATAGGTTTCCGTATGCATCTCCCACCATGTCGCCACCCCAACTGCTGCACTGGTTGTGCACGCTAATGGTACCGTTGTCCTTGCCATCCGTTAATTGACCAAGGTTGGTAACGGTTGGCTTTTGATCGGTGGTAAAGCGGATAACGTTTTTACCATCGTTAGTGATGGCGTATCCAAAACCATCAGCTGCAAAGGCCATCCGGGTAATCACATTCGCTTCGTCGAATTTGTTGCCGGTATTGAAGTTCCTATTGGTGTTGACGTTGATTGTCGTACCGGGCTCGTTCAAGTCGAAGTAGCGAAGATCGGTACCCCTCATTGTGGTAAAGTAAAGACGGTTGTGTTTGGCATCAAGGGCGGCAGCAGCAACGCCTTGCGACATTGGCGATGTTTGATCCAGGCGGAGTTGCGCAGGATCAGTGTTCCCGGATCTTACTGTCACGTTCCTGTGAACAGTGGAGTTATAAAGGTCGCTGATCACCTCACCTGTAGTAAGATCAATTTGGCGAATTACGGTCCAGTTGTAAGTTCCTTTTGTTTCGCTGGTAACCGCGAAAGTTTTGTTGGACTGCGCCGAAACAGTCAGCGATAAAAAAGCAGCAGCAATAACCGAAATGGGTAGAATTGTCTTTCTCATAAGCAGTAGGTTTTACACCACTAATTTAACGAATATGCGGTCTTGACGTCAATTTATTTTAGCCTTGCTTTTTCAACGGCTTTCTTGACACTTCCATACTTCAGGAGCAGTTCTTTAGCAAACTTTTCGTCGTCGATCTTAAGTTGATCCATTACCATTCTGGTTCCCCGGTTGACCAGTTTTTCGTTGCTCAGTTGCATGTTCACCATCTTGTTGTCCTCCACCCTGCCTAACTGGATCATTACGCTTGTGGAAAGCATGTTTAGTACAAGTTTCTGCGCAGTTCCGCTTTTCATCCGGGTGCTTCCGGTTACAAATTCCGGCCCCACGACCACCTCAACCGGGAAATCGGATACTTCAGCGATAGGAGAACCTTCGTTACAGACGATGCAGCCCGTGGTTATATTCCGGTTCCTGCATTCCTGTAGTGCACCAATTACGTAAGGAGTTGTTCCGCTTGCGGCTACACCAACCACCACGTCTTTTTCGCTCACAAACCTTTTTTCAAGATCGGCCCAGCCATCGTCTGTACTGTCTTCCGCATTCTCAACCGCCTGGGTAATCGCTTTATCGCCGCCTGCTATCAGGGCGATCACCAAGCCATAAGGAACACCAAAGGTAGGTGGACACTCACTCGCATCTACTATGGCGAGACGTCCACTGGTTCCTGCTCCAATGTAAAATAATCGTCCACCCGCAAGCATATGGTCGCTAACGACTGCTGCCAATCTTTCAATCTGCGGTATTTGCTTCTCCACGGCATAAGGGACCGTTTTGTCTTCGGTATTGATATGGGTTAGAATTTCCTCTATCGACATCTTATCGAGGTGCCGGTATGCTGATGGTTGTTCAGTGGTTAATATGAAGTTAGACATGCAACTTGGCCCTTGCGGGTGTTTGTATGGTTCGTGCGCACGAACCGTGATGTAAGAATTTGTTGATATCAGTTGGAAGAAGTCCAGGACAACGTTTGTTTAACGATCTGTTCTCGTGTACGCTGCCCTCGTAATTGCGGTATCTTAAGTGATTATTGCTCATTTGCATCGCGGTGGAAAATCGTTAAACCCTGCATGGGATTTTGAAGTATTGTACCGGTATCAAAACCATAACTGCTGCAGAGTTCGGCCAGAACATCTTTGAAGGCAAAAGATATGCCGCCAACGAAATGAATAGGATGTTTCCAGCTCTCATTGTACTTTGTCAGGTGTGTAAAGAAGAAGTCATTCAAACCATCTTCGATGATATTTTCTATCATGTAGTGCCCCCTGTTCTCCGCAAGAAATACGGCAAATGAAGCAAGGTACCTGTTCGGCAATGGTTTTTTATAAACGTTCTCCAGTATCTCGTTGCCATTCGTCTGAAACTTAAAATCGAACCTGGACCTCAGATCTTCATCAAATGTGTTGTACATAAAGTACTGGATAACCTTTTTACCGAGGTAAGCCCCGCTGCCTTCATCGCCCAGTACATAGCCGATTCCCGGACTATTCTTGACAACCTTTTTGCCATCGAAGTAACAGGAATTACTGCCGGTGCCGAGTATGCATGCAATCCCTTTTTCTTTTATGCAAAGCGCCCGCGCCGCTGCAAGCAGGTCGGTATTGCCCTCAATTTTTGCGTTTGCAAATACCTGCCTTAATGCTTCTTTGATGGCAATTACATTATCGGGGTTGCTTAACCCGGTGCCGTAGTAGAAAACTTCGTGTATTTCCTTGCCGGCCAGAGCTGGAAGTAGTTCCTTTTGTAACAAGGATACAATCTGGGGAAGGGACAGAAAATAAGGACTTATACCCTGGGTGAAAATAGTCGTGGTTTTATCGTCCTCCATCAGGCACCATTCACATTTGGTTGCTCCGCTGTCGGCGAGTAATTTTCTGTTCATAGCTTTGGTTTCATCTTACATCAAGAAGTCGTATCGTCGTCCTCCTGCTGAAGACGCAGCACGACCGCGAACTATGCACCTGGCTTTGCAGGTTTGTACGTTTTTACAAAATGTTCTGCAGCGATTTTTTTTACCTGCTTTACACCCCTGGTTTGATATTCGGCGATGATCTTTCTGAAGTCGGCCATTGCTTGGTCGAATATAGCCGCAGTTGGGTGTGAGGCTTTGCTTTCTAACAGGTCAACTGCCGTGATCAATTCATCGGCCAGCACTTTGAAAGTATGCCCGACAACAGCCAGGCAACGGCTCACGATAGGCCCGCTTTTATGCTGAGCAACGGCCGGGCCCAGCACCGGCTGACCACTTATAACCCCGGTGCCTGTTGCCCTGCTTTCATCGTGAGGTTGGCGGTAAGCCGTCCCATGCGTTGCGAGTTCATGTTCCCTCCTTTGTGATGCAACGGCCATTTCTTCCAAGGCGAGTGTAAGTGTTTGCAATGCTGTTAACAAGGTTTCTTCGCGGCCGTGGTCAACGCCGGTGAGGATCAAATTCTCCTCCCGCAAAACGATGAAGGTTTCACTCACTGAATTGATCTCCTGCAAAAATAGCGCAAGCACATGCTCATAGGTATCTTGTACCGCGCCGTGAACTGCCATTATACCATAAAACACCGGGTCCGCAACAATCTCCTGACCAGGCCCGGTGCCGGTACTGCTTTCGCCTAAATATGCCCTGATCGTTGTGGCAGTTTTTTCCTGGCCAGCATGTTTGCTCAGCGCATGCAATTTCTTCGCGAGCAGTTGCGGGCTACAACCAGCGACATCAAACGACAGAGCAGCAATGAAATTTCCAATCCCGATGAGTTGTTCTGCCTGTCTTAGCGCATGCAAGCCGCAAGCGGTGATGAACTGGGTACCACTTCCGAGTACGAGATGTTCCCGGCCTTCAATATCGGACGGTTGCCAAACTGATGATTGCACCGCGGTTGTTCGGGTCTGCCAATCATCCGGGTACCTTGCCCCCCCAAAACCTGCTGCCGCAAGACCTAGCTGCCGCATGGGTGTAAGGCTGACTTCAGATGCCGGCTGATTGCTATTAAATATTATTGGCAGCACCTTATTATTGAACATGTCTAACAACCTCTTGACCGTTTCTATTTTAACTCCGCTGTATCCATAACTGAGCGACTTGATTTTCAGCATCAACATCAGCTTTACCACCTCAACAGGTACTTCTTCGAACAAAGGCCGGTTAACGCTCAATTCATCGTACTGAAGCTGATCGTTGAGTACATCAACTGAATGCTGTTCTTTTAAACCCGAAGCGTTTAGCTCAAGGTAGCTGCGGCATGCGAGTACACTTTCATGTGCTTCAAAAGTGATCGAAACAAGCTGATCGAAATCAAGAAGGTTTTTCACCTGTTGAAAGCTCAGCCATTTACGATCGAGTGGCAGATAGTTGTAACTCATGGGCGCAATTAGGAATGCCAATGTAGTTAATTTAGGAAGAATTTCAATCGGGCACCGACAGCGTGTATATGACTGAAGTTGTTCCTGATTATACAACGTGTTCAGCGAAAATCTTCATCCGAAACGGGAATGCACGTTTTGCCGCACCTGCCTCTTAACATCTGGAGTGATCAGCTTTTATTGCTTCAAAGACAAACGTTATGCACATACTGAACCCTCAATTTGCCCTATCTACCGTTGCCATGAAAATCTGCCTGCGAACCGAGCGTGGCAACGATGCTGCCCGGCGAACTAATGTTGGTCCCCAAAAAAAGAGGTAAAAAGTAGCCCGATACCCAATCAGGGGAAACGGCATTTTCTTCTGTCGATCGTGGGCATAAAAATGGGCTCCGTATAGAAGCCCTTAACTTTGAAGTGTTGCTTTACTGATCCCACCAAAGCCGCTCAGACAAGTCGGTGATGTTTGGAACATTGTCGGCGTTCCGGCTCAACTCTGATGATGGATAACCCGCGCGGCGGATAAATGTTGGCAACAGCGCACCAACGGGCAGGGTAAAGTCTTTATACGCGTAATCGAATCTTCTTGCATCTGTCCATGCCTCGGGGTGCAGGAACATAGCTATATACTTCTCTTTAAAAATCAGCGCCCGGGTGAAATTGCCTTCGCCGACTGCAACAGCGGGATCTGAAAGGTACGCCCCCTTTTCTCCGGCAGGAACGCCCAACTTATCCATGTGCGCCTCTATTCCGGCGAGGTAAGCACTGTACGACCTCGCTCTGTCGGTTTCGAAGCTTGCTTCTGCTTCGATGAACTTCATTTCCGCGAAAGTAGCCAGGAGCAAAGGGGCATCCGACCTGGAGTAAAAGCCGGTCTCCGACAGATAACTTTCCTCGTTGGCTGTGCCGCTTCCGGTACGTCCTTTACCATTTGGCGTGCCTTTGTAGGTACCAGTTGCAGTTTGTGTCGCTATCAATTTCAAGCGGGGGTCGATCACTCCGAAGGTTGTGCCGTTAAGGGCATCAATAAACTGTTCGCTCATCCAACCATCAAGCAGGTTTTGAGCGTTATTTCGGGCTACCTGCCCCCATGGGTTGCGGGTGATAAACTTTGTCACCTGCGCATCATCGGCATTGCTGGTGTACGCCAGGGCAACTTCCGAAAGTACCATAGCGGGATTATAGGTCGGCAGCTTACTCAAACGGTTTAGTAGACGGGCCTTTATCGCGTGTGCTGTTTTTGCCCACCTGGCAACTACGCCGCCATGGATCAGGTCGCTTGCCGCTTCCAACTTTATTAATGGGTTAGGTCTTTGAAAATCCATAAGCGCAGAGTCGAGCAATACGAGACAGTTATTGAATACGTCCTCTGCTTTATCGTACTTCGGTGTAAAGATTGCCGAATTGAAAGCTTCCGAATAAGGCACATCACCAAACAGGTCAATTAACAGACTCATGTTCATTGCTTCCGTTACCCTAACCACGCCCATATGTTCGTATGCATTAGCAGCTTTTGCCTGCTGGAGAAGTACCCGGCCATCCATTACAGTGTTGTAAATTCCGCCAAAAGGGTTTGTACCTGTAATCGATGGATTGAACCAGAATGAACTGCGGTCGACGTTTTCATAAATGTCAGACGGGCCGCCCTGGTTTGGGGATGCCAGATACTGCATATAATACGAAGTAAAATCACCCGCTCGAAAATAGTTGATTCCCGTTTGGTAGGTAACCGCTGCAAGCAAGCCGTTTATAGGTGGACTTTGTGTCTGGTTTGGATTGACTTCATTTATCGACAGGTAGTCTTTTTTACAAGAGCCAAACAAAGCAGTAAAGAGTAGTATTACACAGATATTTTGTATGCGCATAACTTGTGTTTAGAATTGAAGGTTAACAGTGGCTAAAAATGAGCGAACACCAGGATAAGTAAAACCGGAAAAACCTTCTGCGATATTGCTGCTGGCGTTGAAGGAACTGCTCTCAGGATCGAAACCGGTGTATTTTGTAGATAGCCACACGTTGTTGCCGGTTAATGAGATTGATGCGCCGTTAAGCACCTTTGTGCTTTTTAACCAGGTTGATGGTAAGGCATAGCTGAGCGTCAATGAACGAAGCCTGACCCAGGATGCGTCTTCAACAAAGTTTTCTGTCACGCCGCGATAAACATTCCGATAATATCCCTGGCCATAATCAACGTTGTCGGGTCCTTTGGCCTGGCCGAGGTAAACGGGTTTGGTGTTTGGCGTGCCATCAGCCAGTACACCTGGAAATACAACTGTTTCTGTCCTATTCTCGGTGAACTTAGAAATTCCAAAAGCAGACATAAAGTTGGCAAGCTGGTTATATTTTCTTTGACCCTGCCGCACATCGACCAGGAGAGATAAACTAAACTGCTTATAATTCAGCGTCTGAAGAGTACTGGCAATGTACCTGGGCTGGGTGTTGCCAAGGAATTTCCGCTTTTTCGGATCTGTTTCCCTGACCGGAAAACCGTTGGCGCCGATCAGTAACGGTGCTTCGTAATCAATAAGCATCGGGTCTTCGGTTTTTCCCCCGTAATAACGTTTATAGGTGATCCCGAACAATGCGCCGTAAGCATAACCAGGAATCAGCTTAAAGCTTGGGCCTGAATTAAGGTAACCGCTGGAAGTTCCACCAAAGACAATTTCCGATAACCCCTGGTTTAAGCTAATTACTTCGTTTTTGTTGGAAGAATAGTTTATTGTAAAGTTCCAACTCAGGTTTTTTGTTTTTACCGGCATCGCATTTAAACTGACCTCAATTCCCTTGTTCTCCATTTCACCGGCATTGATATATGCCTCATCGAAGCCGGTGGTGTTTGAGATCTTCACGGGAACCAGCAAGTCCCTGCTATTGGACCGGTATAATGTAAGGTCGGCGCCAATCCGGTTCTTAAGGAAACGTAGCTCAAGTCCGGTTTCATACGATTGCGTGAACTCAGGTCTCAGGTTTGGATTACCTAAGCGGTCCACTCCGGTCCACGGAGCCAAATTGCCGATTGGCGTTTGGGTGATAAACCCGGTGGTGGTTGCATAGGCAGTAGCATCTTTTCCAATCTTGGCATACGACGCTTTGAACTTGCCATAGCTCCACCAAACGGGCAACCTGAACATATCGCTGAAAACATAGCTGAGGCTTGCAGACGGGTAGTAATAGCTCCGGTTTTCTTTAGATAAGGTTGAAGTATGATCGTTACGGGCTGTAACATTCAGGAACAGGTAGTTTTTGTAACCAAACGTAAGGTCGCCAAAAAAGCCATAGATCCGGGCGTCTTCTATCAGGTTTGACGCAAGTATACGCCTGGCGTTTTGCAGGATAAAAAGATCGGGTACAATAAGGGTGTCGCCGGTAGTACTCACCCTGCGTAATTTGGTATCTCTCAAATCGTGCCCGACCTTAAAGTCTATCGAAAGATCTTTTGTGATGTCCGTCGCAACGTTTGCCATGAAAGTTGATGTGATGACACGGTTGCGAATATTGTGCTCATGATAAAATCCCTCATTGTTGTCACTGAGGATGTACTCATCAACTACTCCCCGGGGCCCCGGAGCAAACCTGTTGCGCTGGTCGGTATAGAAATCATTACCAAAACGATATACAAAGTTAAGCCAGTTCGTTGGAGCATAACTCACATTGCCACTGGCAATAACCCGGTTTACATTATCGTAAAACTTGTTGGTGGCAAGTAGGTAAACAGGGTTGTCGACCTGGCGGTTATAATTATTTTGTGTTCCGTCGGGTTTGATATAGTCCATAACATCAAAACGGGGAGACCAATAGGTAAGCTGCTCACCATAGCGGTCGGCGTTCACACGCGAGCCACCTGAATTGATGAAGTTCAGTGATGCACCTGCTTTTATTTTACTGCTGATGTTGAAATTGCCACTTACCCGGGCATTGTAACTGGTATAATCGCTAAAAGGTATCACCCCTGTTTGGTCGAAGTACGATAAGGATGCACCAAGTTGCGCTTTCTCGGTTCCGCCGGCAAGATTGATGGTGTGGCGCGTTTGATACCCGGTTTTGAATCCTCTTCTATAATGATCGAAAAGTTGGTTCGGGTGGGTAGGGTCAATCGCCTTCGCTTCTTCTATTGCAGGTCCCCAGGATGGAAAAAAATCATTGATGTCATATACGCCCAAAGAGCCTTTAGTGAATTTAGTTTGAACCTCAGGCGTCTTCAATACGTTTTCTACGCCATAACTGCCGGTATAATTCACCCGCAACTGGCCCGCTTTAGCCGATTTTGTTGTAATGATGATTGCACCATTGGCAGCACGGATACCATACAGCGCCGTTGCGGCACCACTCCTGAGTACCGAGATGGTTTCGACATCGTCAGGGTTAATGTCAGCCGCCCTGTTGCTCATAGCCCGGTTGTCGCCACCGCCTGTGATGATTGTGCTGTTATCTATTTCGACCCCGTCGACAATAAATATGGGCTGATTACCCCTCGATGCGTCCAGTGAATTGATACCCCTGATCATTATCCGGGCACCTGCTCCCGGCGCACCGCCGCCACTCGTAATGGTTACCCCGGCAACCTTGCCCTGCAATGCATTCACCACGTTAGACTGGCGGTTTACATTCAGGTCGGCAGAGTTAACGTTCTGAACGGTATAGCCCAGACTTTTTTTCTCGCGCCTTATACCAAAGGCGGTTACCACCACTTCGTCGAGGCTTGCACTGCCGGCAGCCATTGAAACGTTCAAATCAGATCCGGTGCCCACGGGAACCTCTTCATTCCCATAGCCCACATAGGAGAAAACAAGACTGCTGTTATCACGTGTCAGCTTCAGTGAAAAGTTGCCGTTTGCGTCTGTTACGGTACTGTTCGTTGTACCTTTCTCAGTTACTGTTACGGTTTCAAGATGTTGGTTGTTTTCTCGTGAATTTACAGTTCCGGTCACTACTTTTCCCTTCTGTGCATAGGTTTGAGTGCAACAGAAAAGAAAACAGAAAAGAATCGCTCTTATGTACTTCATAGTTGAGAATTGATGTTTGATATTCAGCTGGATGCTATTAAATGAGCCTTAAATTGTAAATAAATGTACAGATTGCACGTTTGATGGTAATAATGTTATCTACCTTTCTTCAACATTCTGTAACATGAAATTTTTCTACCTGTTTTTGGGTTTTTTTCTCTCCTCATCATCAGTTTTATTTAGCCAGGGAAATGTAGGTATAGGGACAACTACTCCTTCCAACAAGCTGCATGTAATCGGCACATCGGATCCTTTACGTCTGCAGGGTGTTAGAAGCGGCGCCGGCGGCGACAGCGTACTTACAATCACTTCAACCGGGGTGGTACGACATCGTAACGCCAGCCTTTTCGCAGGTTCCGGCGGCTGGAGTCTTACCGGCAATACCGCGAATGCAACCACAAACTTTATCGGCACAACCAATCGCAGCCCTTTTGTAATCAGAACCAACAATCAACGCTCCGGGTATATTGATGCAGATTCTACGCGGCGAAATAATTCTTTAGGCAACCGCGCCCTGAATACAGCAGTTTCCGGCCGCGGCAATAACGCGTTTGGCTACCTGGCACTTGCGAGGCTAACAAGCGGTAGTGCTAATGTGGCCGTAGGAGACTCTTCAGGATTGAGCTTAACCACGGGTGCGGACAACAACCTCATTGGTGCAAATGCAGGGTACCTGCTCACCGTCGGCGGTCAAAATACGGCTATTGGCAGCCGTGCCCTGGCAAGCACATTAGCCGGAAGTAACAACATAGCCATTGGGTACAGGACGCTTGAAAATAATATTGCCTCTTCCAACATCGGTATTGGTAGTACGGCCCTTAACGAAAACATAAGCGGCTCAGGCAACATCGGTATAGGCTTCGGTACACTTGGTGCGAACACCACCGCTTCAATTAACGTGGGGATAGGCAATGAGGCCCTGGCTGCTGTTACAACAGGCGCCGATAACCTTGGGGTGGGGTACCGCTCGGGATTTTCCCTTACTACCGGTACGCAAAATACCATGCTTGGTCATTTTGCATTAAGCAGTCATCGTGCTTCTAATTACAGCACCATGATTGGTTACCAGGCGGGTGCTAACCTTACCGGTGGCAACAACAATACCTTTGTGGGTTACAATACCGATGCAAGCATTGTTTCGGTAAGTAACTCGTCGGCATTTGGTAGCGGCGCAACCGTAACTGCAAGTAACATGATCAGAATCGGCGGAACCGGAATAACGGTGATCGGCGGCCCCGTAGGATTTTCCACATTTTCCGACGAAAGAATAAAAGCAAACATTCGCGAAAACGTACCAGGTCTGAACTTCATCAGCCTGCTTCGCCCGGTCACGTATAATTATGATCTTAAAAAAATAGACGACCTGCAGGGGGTGAAACCGGAGGCGCGAACAACAAATACTGCCAGGGAAAAGATCCGTTACACCGGATTAATTGCACAGGATGTTTTAAAAGCAGCCCAAAAGATAAATTATGAATCTTCAGCAGTAAACCTTCCTGACAACCAAAAGTCTCTATTTAGCATCAATTACTCAGAACTTGTGGTGCCACTTGTAAAGGCGGTGCAGGAGTTGAAAGAAATCGTGGAAAAGCAACAGCATGAAATCGAGCTGTTGAAGAAGTCACTACAGGGTAAATAGTCTTACAGCAACAACACTTAAATTCTTCAATTCAGTCTTATGGACCGGAAAAATTTTCTCAATACGCTGGTCTCTCCTTCAGCACCGTTAAAAACCCGTCCTGTTCAAAACACGAGCAGTATCAAAGAGCGGCCGGAGAGTAAACAGGTTCAGCAACCTGAGCCAGAGACTCCACTTTACCTTCAAAGTGGTATCAACCCGTATTCCGGCACCTGGACAAAAAACGAGATGATCCACCTGTTAAAACGCCTGTCGTTTGGCGCAGTCAAAGAAGATGTTGACTACTTTGAAACACTTTCTTATTCGCAGGCGGTCGATGAAATGCTCAATACGACAAACACAAACATTGGTCTTCCGGTAAAGACATATACACCTAATCCGGTCACAACTCCTCCTACCGATCCGGACTGGGGTGTTGCCATTGGACAGACCTGGGTGAACATTCCAACGAATTCGGGAAGTGTGAATTCCAACCGCACGTCTTCACTAAAAACCTGGTGGCTTAACTTACAGATCAATCAACCGCGCAGTATCGAAGAAAAGATGGTGCTGTTCCTCAGTTCACATGTAACCGTAGAATTCGACACCGTTGGCAATGGGATGATCCTTTATAAGTACCTGTCAACCTTACGTGATAATGCTCTTGGAAATTACAAGCACCTGATCAAAGCGATCACGCTGGAGCCCGCAATGTTGATTTACCTGAATGGAAGGTTTAACACCAAAACGGCACCGGATGAAAACTACGGCCGCGAATTACAAGAATTATTTACCGTCGGCCGCGGACCTGGCTCGGGCTATACCGAAGCCGATGTGAAAGCCGCCTCGCGTGTACTTACCGGGTATACTGTAAACTACACAACGGCTAGCTCCTCTTTCGATCCTGCGAGACATGATACCACAAACAAGCAGTTTTCGGCATTTTATGGCAATAAGATAATTATGGGGCAGAGTGGTGCAAATGGTAAAAATGAGCTCGACGAGTTGCTCACCATGATCTTCGACACCAATGAAGTGGCGTTGTATATCTGCCGGCGCCTTTACCGCTTTTTTGTTTACGGCAATATCGACAGCACCATTGAGACCAATGTTATTGAGCCGCTTGCTGCTATTTTCCGCAACAACAATTACGAGCTTAAGCCAGTACTTAGTGCGCTGTTTAAAAGCGAGCATTTTTTTGATGTGTTGACCCAGGGCGCTATGATCAAAAGCCCCGCCGATTTCATCGTGGGGATGGTAAGAGAAATGAAAATCAAATTGCCTCCTGCCTCGAATGCCGTAATCCACCAGCGCATGCTCAGTTATCTGGCAATAACCACTATGGCTTCGATGAACCAAAACCTTGGCGACCCGCCAAACGTTTCGGGCTGGCAGGCTTACTACCAGGATCCACTTTACGATAAATCGTGGCTTGATACCGACTCTTATACCAAGCGGCGCACCTTTATTGCCACCATCCTTAATGGTTACACGAACAGTAATCAGCGGCTGCAGATCGATCCTATCTCAGTGGCAAAAAGAATGAGCAAACCATCGGACCCCAATGAGCTGATACAGGACTTTGTAGCGTATTTTCTGAGGATGCCGCTTAGCGATACCGCAAAGGCTCAGATTAAAAAAGACACGCTGCTGACCGGGCAAACAACTGATGGCTACTGGACGACAGCCTGGAATAACTACATGGCGAGTCCGAATAACCAGGCGAACATCAATGAAGTGACCACTAGGCTAAAAAGCCTGTGCAATTATTTTCTTTTCCTGGAGGAGTATCACCTGATGTAATTTAAAACAGCGCCTTGATCAAACGGTACACGTGCAGGAAGTTAGGTATAGATCGGCGACGAGAACATAGTAATCAAGAGCAGCTAATGCAATTCTAGGGGGATAGAGTCCGTTTCAATTTCGCGCCTGTTGTGTTTTATCCGACTGGCGCAGCCGGGGCGGGAACTTGTAGGCGAGTTTTGATGGCAACGGATGCAACACAGGAGTAATAATTTGAAACTCACTATAAATTGGGTTCATAGCAGCCCGAGCATTCCATTTAGGTTGAAGTTCGGTTTTTCAAGAACAATCAATATCACCTTTTATTCTCAATATAATGCAGCGCAGAAAATTTCTCAGGAATACAGCAGCATCCGCGGTTGCTCTACCCGGTCTCATTAATGGCTTTAACCTTAAAGCTTATGGCGAA
>JASLBT010000026.1 GCA_030146445.1 Segetibacter sp.
AAACGGCAACCCAGCCACTACGGTTTATGCGATTGCGGTAGGAGGTCAGTATGTGCAGGCAAACGGTACACTTGGCGCAACGCCAGTGTTCCAGACTATTGCAACATGGGGAACAACAACGGTTACAGGTCTTACGTCATCAACAAGCTACAGCTTTACGGCACAGGCAAGAAACGGCGACAATGTGCTTACGGCTGTTAGCCCTGCGGGAACGGGAACAACAACAACAGCCACCTCCGGAGGTAGCAGCATTACCGACTACTTCCGTACCCGTCAGAATGGTAATTGGGCGGATGCTAATACATGGGAGTCTTCTCCGGATAATTTTAATTCAGTTGTAGTAAGTCCGGCGTCAGTTAGCCCCGACCTTAGGGCAAACGGGATTACCGTTAACCATTCAGTAGCTGTAACAACTATTGTGACCACTGATCAGACTTCAGTTTCTCCATCAGGAGCAGTTGCCGTGAATTCGGGAAGTCAACTTAACATCAATGACGGTGCCGGTTTCGACATCATCGTAAATGGTAGTTTGGCAGTAGCCACCGGAGCAAACATGACGGTAAGATCAACAGCCGTAGGCACCGCCTCAGTTGGTCCATCTTCAGGAACAATTACCGGTGAGGTAGTCGTAGAGCGCTACATTCCTGATAATGGCAGAAGGGCATGGCGTTTATTAAGTGTACCTGTTGCAGGTTCACGTACCATCAGGGAAACCTGGCAGGAGAATGGCCGCAGCATTTCAGACTCCGGTACAATCATTACTTCACCACTTTACAATGGTTCGAACGGATTTGATATGTCTTCTCCGGCGTCATCGATTTTGATGCACAGCCAGGGTGGCACCGCTGGTGCAGCGTGGTTAAATGTTTCTTCAACACTAACTTCGTTATCAAGTAACCCCGGTTACATGTTATTCGTAAGAGGCGACAGAACAGCGACACCGTCTAACAGTCTGCATACGCCAACAACCCTTCGTAACATCGGTAACTTACGGGTGGGTAATCAATCGCAGGTTGTATCGTCAACCGGCACCGGATACACCCTCGTTGGTAACCCTTATGCTTCGCCGATTGACTTTGAAACCATTGCGGCAACACCGAACTTAAATCAGCAGTACTACATCTGGGATGCAAACCTGACCGGCCGGTTTGGGGTAGGTGGTTTCAGGGTGGTAGAAAGAACAGGAGCTAACACCTACCGTCAGACACCTGAAGTAGGCGGCGGCGGAACAGTCGACGACAATACATTACGCTATCTCCATTCAGGCCAGGCATTCTTGCTGAAAGCTTCAGGCAGCGATGCGAACGTAGTCTTTACGGAAGCTTCAAAAACCGACCAGGCGCCATCAATCAATCCTTTTAGAACACAGGATGAACAGCCTCAGCTTCTAACTAACCTGATGATTGTGGCAGCTGATAATTCGGTTACGCTGGCAGATGGTACAAGGGTGCGGTTTGATAAAACGTATTCGCCGGCTGTAACGGATGAAGATGTGATTAAAATCAGCAACTTCGCTGAAAACCTCGGGTTACGCAGGGGGGACAAATTGATGATCGTTGAAAAACGCCAGGAGATTACCACAGCAGATACCATTTACCTGGATGTGGCTAACATGGGCGTTAAGACTTATAAACTGGAAATCACCGGCAAGAATATGCATGACGGTTTAGTAGGGTACGTGGTAGACAAATACAAAAACACGCAAACTCCGGTAAGTCTAACTACAACTACGACCATTCCTTTTGATGTCACCTCTGATCCTGCATCCTCAGCGAACGACCGGTTTATGATCGTGATGAGCCCGGCCAACGCCCTGCCGGTAACCATGAGTTCAATTAAAGCTTACCAGCAAGGGACCAATATTGCTGTGGAATGGAAGGTTCAGAACGAGACAAATACCGGTACGTACGAAGTTGAGAAATCAGCCGACGGTCGTACTTTTAGCCTTGTTAATTCTCAGAAGGCCATAAACAGTGGCAATGCGAGCTATGTTTATGTGGATAAGACTGTTTTTGATGGAAGTAATTTCTACCGGATCAAAAGTGTTTCATTGTCCGGACAGGTACAGTATAGTGCTGTAGTGAATGTAGAAGTTGGAAAGAAAAAGTCGTTTTACCAGGTTTATCCAAACCCGATTACAAACGGTATGATCAATCTTCAGTTTGTAAATAAACCAAAAGGATTGTACACCGTACGTTTGGTGAACGCATTAGGACAGGCAGTATTAACCAGCCAGATTTCGCACGAAGAAGGGAGCAGTACTGAACCAATCAATGCAGGCAGTCGTTTGTTGAAAGGTCAATATGCACTCGAGATCATTTCAGCTGGCAACAAAAAAGAAACCATTAAAATCGTTAATTAGAACCCGCTATTTGTATGAAGCAAGCATTAAAAACAAAAGTTGTTTTTTTCCTTTTGTCTCTTGGAGCCGCGTTACTGCCAATTATAACTTACGCGCAGGATCCCGGTGATGATCCGGATGTGCCTTTCGACGGCGGTCTCACCGTACTAATTGCTGCGGGCGTAGGCTATGGCCTGAAAAAGGTTCGCGACGAACGCAAACGGAAGAAAATTTCCGAACTGTAACATAGCTGGTTATCCGATCTCTAAGGCTGTCCTTTTTTAGGACAGCCTTTTTTGCATTTTCATAAGAACTGCTCATCCTCGCTCCAAATACCACTCCATGCCGGGCTGATGTACGGAACTGGAACTGCTACGTGACTGCTCTGAGTTTTGGGGTACGCAACCCAAATGCAAACGGTACGGGAGCCCATTACCGCGCCTATCCTGCAGGTACGCATGTTTATCGTAAGCAGATGCAAAGCGTTCCATTGCCTGCATCGCGTTCGTGCGCGGCAAAGAACCAAACTCTTCGCCGTAAATATTTTTTCGCCATCATCATAATTCAGTTCAAACTTTGGGCAAATAGAGGTTTAAGGTTGGCGGCCTGATGCAAGCGGAAACTACGATCCAGAAACCTTCTTTCTTAAGCCCCGATTTAAACACGCGCTTACAGACACACTCTTATACGCCTTTATCGGTTTGGGTAACTTACAGAGGTGAAAACATGAAGATCTGAATGGCCGTGACCGGTGCGCCGGGCGTTTCGGTCAATGGGCGACCGGCTGCCGGGCTATTTTACCGGTAACGACCTGTACTTGAAAATATACTTCGTAAACAGTAGGGGAGTGGATGTTTCTAGCTTTACCAGCAGGACTAGAGAAAATAGAAGATCATTAAAAAGAAAATGTTATCAGGTGGTAAAATAACAAACAAACATCTGAAGTATCCTCACTGGCAACTCCGAACAGGCTTTGTATAAATAATCCCTCTTTGCCAGTTACTCCCAAACAAAACAACTAAGGTATATCCTGCGCTCACCTCAAAAGTTATCCTCGCCTTATAACCTGAATGAGATCATCCTCCGTGTTTCCCAAAAGCAACAATCTTAAAGCCGTGCCCGGCAATCTGCGTTGCCCTTTCGGTTGATGGCAAACTTGAACTCCTGGTTTGCTGCGCAGAAACCCTCGTTCTTATTTGCTGATAAACTTTACAAACGACCGCTTAGCGATCGGTAACAATGTTTCTTCAAGCGGATAGGCAAGGTCAGTGTCGATGTGGTACACTGCAGGGTTGGGAAGTTCTTTACGGTTGCGGATTAGTTCCGCCTTGATACTTTCCGGTGAGTTGCTCATGGTTCGCTGCCATTGATGAATATAGTGGGTATGAATGCCCCTGTATTTTTCATCATGTTTTTCGAAAATCGACAGTCGGTAATGGTACACCGTTGTCGCATTGCATTTAACATCGCGTAACATCAGGTATCCTTCATTGGTGTCGAGGGGCACCAAACCAACGGGGGCAATGATAAGTTTGGTTTCAACAAACTCATAAATCTCCGCTCCGTTCTGGATAGTCCCTTTAATCTTATTGGCCGAGAACTGGATAATTTCTTCGAGCTCTTTCATCAGTTCATCATCTTCAATCATTCGTTCGTAAACGAGTTGGAGCTTCTTTATATTAATCTCCGTCAGTTGTTTAGGGAAGTGCTCCTGTAAAAATTTTTTGTTTTCCCTGAATGAAACAATGTTGTTGTAGTGGAAGATCACATCGGCAAGCTGGGGATATAACTTGTTTTCGTTGAAGTATTTTCCAACTTCCTGAAGGTATGCAAGCAGTGTATATTTTTTTAACTCGAAATCAATGTAGCCTTCAGCAAACCATGTTTCAGACAGTGTTTTCATACCTAAGTGCTTTTGGTGAACTTTACATCAATTTACATTATATCAATTATTCTGCCTCAAATAATTGAATGGGTTTAACCTGATGCTAACTAATATTAACCTGAGATCGCCGGAAAAGCTTCGGCTGAAGCAAAGTGGATAAAGTAGGTTTATGCGAAAAAGAATTAGTCGACGGATCCGGGGTGCCTTCCCCTTTCGCTGCGCGACTCATTTATACTGAAAAGCAGCGACGTTTGAAAGTAATCTTTCACTATTCCAACACCGTCGG
>JASLBT010000035.1 GCA_030146445.1 Segetibacter sp.
ACTACAAATACTTGTTCAAAGAGGAGATTTTCGTAGGTAAGACCGCCCTGAACGAAGCTCGCGGCAATGAACACATCAATTTATGGCGGGGTTTATACCAAAGAGCACTAGGGGGCGAGAAGTTTACTTATGACATGGAAATTTTAAACAAGACTACAACAATAAGTTTCAACCCGATTTATAACGATAAGAAGAACATCATTGGCGTAGGTTGCCACCTTCACGATATTACCCAGCGGCGTAAATATGAAAAGAGAATTGAGGAGCAGAATAAAAAACTTCGCGAGATAGCCAGCTTTACTTCCCACTCGGTTAGAGCACCCCTGGCGAACTTGCTTGGGCTCATCGAAGCCATCGACCTCTGCAATTTTGCAGACCCTGCAAACGAGCAGTTGCTGCAATATATCCATGCTTCAGCCGAGCGTCTTGATACCGTAATAAAAGATATCGTGAAGCAAACTGCCGAAACCGAACAGCAGGACCTCAATTAGCCTTCCTGGCCGATCCAGACGGCACCGCCTATAGAGGATCTCTTTGCGCCCGTCACCGTACTTAGCACGTTGTATTCTTCGCGCCACCGCAGCACGCCGATAAGACCCATGACCAGGGCTTCTTTAAAATTAATCAGCAACTCCCCTGGTAATACCACCTCAATATTTATGGTCGAAAGCAGTTGAGAAAGGCGTTGCATAAGAAAATGATTAAGTGCCCCGCCCCCTGTTACCAACAACTTTCCCGGGCCCGCTGGTACGTTCACATCTTTCCGGAGCGAATGGACCACCTGCATTGCAATATGTTCGACAAACGTTCGAAGTGCATCAGCGGTACTGATCTGTGCCCTGGCCACTAACGGGTACACTTCGTCGGTGCCAAAAGCATTTGCAAGTGATTTTGGATAGGGCTTTTCATAATAGGGAAAACCGTTAAGCTGTGCCAGGAGTGTGCTATCGAGAACTCCTGAGGCGGCCATTCTTCCACCCTCATCATATTTTTTACCCTCGTGTTCGATAATCATGTTCAGCACTCTGTTGGCGGGGCAAATGTCGTATGCCACATAGCCGTTTTCTGTCATGTATGAAACGTTAGCAATTCCACCAAGGTTTAAATAAAAGTTGTATTCACCCAGAAGTAGTTTTTCCCCGATCGGTACAATCGGGGCTCCCTCGCCTCCGAAAGCTACATCCAGCGACCTTAGGTCGGAGACTACGTTGATCTGCGTCGCTGCTGCAATGGCCGCCCCCTCGCCAAGCTGGGCCGTCATGCCGAGTTGAGGTGAATGAAAGGTGGTGTGCCCATGCGAGGAGATGAGCTGTACCCTGTGCTCAAGGGCATACTTCTGAATAAATTCATTAACGCGTTCTCCTATGTATTTTCCGTATGCAGCATGCAACAACTGGTAGTCGTAGGCTGGCAATGTTATAGCGTTTGCCAGTTTGTGCACCCATTCATCGGAATAAGAGAAACATTCCGCGTGTAATATTTCATAGCTCCATTTACCACCACTTTCATTGAATTCGATAAAAGCGATGTCTAAACCATCCAATGAAGAGCCACTCATAATTCCAATCACCCGGTAAGTCATGCTGATTGATTTAAAACGTTTTTTTTATAAAGCTGGCCGATCTGGGCTCCGAAGGTAAAAGTCGCTTATAGATGAAAATATCGCCGGAAACTGAACGTGGCGAACAATAAAATAAAAGGAATCAACCCATGTCACATGATAGATTTACTGTAATTTTCAAGCCGCAAGCTACTGAAATCTGCAACGTTAATATGGTTATCAATTTAAGCGAACAACACAGCCTGGTAAGTAATTGGGTAGGAGAATTAAGAAACGTTGAAGTGCAGGGTGACCGTATGCGTTTCCGCCGTAACCTGGAGCGTATCGGCGAAATAGCAGCATATGAGATCAGTAAGGAGCTTCCGTGGCAAGAGGTAGAAATACAAACACCACTTGGTACGGCATCTACAAAAGTGTTGAAAGAACAGCCGGTGGTAGCCACAATATTAAGGGCCGGACTGCCAATGCACAATGGTATACTGAATTACTTTGACCGGGCAGACAATGCTTTTATTTCAGCATACCGCAAGCATCACATCGATGGCACTTTTGAAATTCAACTCGAATATATGAGTTGCCCGCCGCTTGAAGGCCGGATCGTAATTATCACAGATCCTATGCTTGCGACAGGCTCATCACTCGTAAAGACAATTCATAATATGAAGGCCGAAGGTGCGCCTTCGCAAATACACATTGTTGTGGCCATTGCCTGTACTGTTGGAATTGAATATGTACACCGGGAGCAACCCGACGTAAAAATCTGGTGCGGCGAAATTGATGACGAACTTACAGCTAAAGGTTATATCGTGCCAGGCATCGGTGACGCGGGAGACCTGGCGTTTGGGGCGAAAGTTCAAATGTAGAATTTACAATTTTGTGCAACAGATTTCGTTAACTTTCTGTCTAAATCCTTTTCAACTGATCGTGATGCGAAAAATTCTATTTACTTTTTTTGTTTGTATGATTGCCTGGGGTGTTAACGGTCAGGACCCCCACTTTTCGCAGTTTTTTGCTTCGCCGCTTACGCTTAATCCCGCACTTACGGGCAAGTTTAATGGTAACATCCGTGTTGCCGGAAATTACCGCAATCAATGGCCGACCATCAACAGGGCATACACCACTACCACGGTTTCTGTCGATCTACCAATTATGCAGAACCTGATTGCTGAAAACGACACGTGGGGAGTAGGTATGATGGGCTATTCCGACCAAAGCGCTAATAGCGCGGTGAAGTTCAATTACCTTACTGCTTCCACGGCATTTCACAAAGGTTTGGATGAAGATGGATACCACCAAATTGGTGCAGCCTTCCAGGGCACGTATTCAAATATGATGATAAATGTGACAAATCTTAAGTTCGCCGACCAGCTTACTTCTTCAGGTTTTACCGGTGTAACATCGGAAATCTTTAATAACACGGTCCTAAAAAGCAGTTATTTCGACCTGAATGCGGGGTTGCTGTATTCCGGTAGTTCAAGCGACGATAATAATTATTATGCAGGAATTTCAATGTACCATATCAATCGGCCAAAACAACAATTTACCGGCGCATTGTTCCTGCTTAACCCACGAACAACCTTTCATGCAGGCGGCTATTTTCCAGTAGGCGTTTCGAATAAGATACACCTGAGCGGTTTATTTAGCACACAAGCTAAAACGATCGAAACGGTTATCGGTGGTGCTTTGGAGCTTGTAGTTGCAACCGAAACAGAGAACCCGACGAGCGTGTATGTAGGAAGCTGGCTCAGGGTTAACGATGCTGTAATTCCTTATGTAGGATTGGAGTGGGGCGACTTTCGTCTTGGGGTTACCTACGATGCAACAATTTCTTCTTTAAAAACAGCGGCTAACGGAAGAGGGGGAATGGAACTTTCCCTTATGTATACCCGTAAAGCTCCCGGTAGCAAGGGTCTGCCCTGCCCTAAGTTCTGACGCCTTTATTTGGTGCCCTCTGCCTAAGCACACGCGACTTTGCTTAAATCCGGGTCATTCACTGTCCAGTTCTCTTTTTTGAACCGTGTTCAATTTGCTGGCGTTCCCAAAAACTAATGGAATTCGCCCAGGATTGTTATGCAATTGAACGGAGCGTCGCAACCAAAGATGCTATCTCCTGAAATGCTCGTCTCCAAAATAATAAGATGCTGAGCACGAATTCATATCCGGGACTTTAACAAATCGGATTGCAATTCCGGCAAGCTATTTTCTTAGCCACAAGCACCAACATATTGTGGTGCAACCTCCTAAAATAATTGTTATGAAAAGAGCTTTTCTTCCCTTTCTTTTGATTTGTTTATTGCCGCTGACCTGGTCCTGCGGAACTTCCCGTTTGGGCGGCTATTCGTTAAATGAACGAGACGCCGCTGCTGCCATCAGGCAACTACTTGAACTCGGTGCAAAAGACAATAGTCTTACGAGCGCTTTCAGTAAAGACCAGATACTCTCCACTCTTTTTCCTGAGCCGGTAAAGAGGGCGCTGAACACGTTGAATACCCTTGGCCTTACCGGCGAAGTTGATCGCTTCACCACCACACTCAGCAGCGCCGCAGAACAAACAGCTACTGCTTCAGTGCCTGTATTTATCAACAGTATCAACACCATGAAGCTTAATGATGCCATGCGTATCATTCGCGGCGGCGGCACGGCTGCGACCGACTACCTGCGTGCACAAACGGGTGATAGTGTGCGACGCGCCGTAAAACCAATTATGTTAAACGCACTTGAACAATACAAACTAAACGATCAATGGAAATCGATCACGAAACCAGTGCAGGCAATTGTTGGAAACAAGCTGAACGTAGACCTTTCGCAGTTAATGGCGGGATTGGTTACTGAAGCCATGTTTAGAAAAATTGCCGAAAAAGAAACCCAGGTTCGTACTGATGCGAATGCAAGATCAACTGCATTACTGCAAAAAGTTTTCTCGAGAAACTGGAACACCGCAACACCCTAAAAACATTACAAAATTGGTTGGGTCCCGCTGAACAACTGTATATAAAACGAGGCTGTCTTTGATGAAAAGACAGCCTCGTTTTTTTAACAGCAACGCTGTAAACACAGAAGGTATTTACCGACCAGCAGCTGGAGGATTGTCGAAACGACTATTAAGAAACCTCGAGGGGATTGCGGCGGGATGGAACCACTATTTTTTCATCTTCACTCAGGTACACCCAAAAATCGTACAATTCATAGATGTCGCCGGGCGTTTTGAGGTTGTTATGTTCGTTGTTTCGCTCATAAGGTCCGAGCAGTTCGCCATTGTATTTAAGCTCAGACAACTTCTCGTCGAGTGTCAGCTTCTTAAACTCATCAATCTCCATAACATTTTTTATTTGGCCGCTAATATAATAATTCCAATCGTCGTAAACATAATCAGCAAATTTTAATCCGGCTTATGGATGCGTACTCCATCATAAACACCGGCTGCGCTGGAATAAGAAGCACTATTAAGTCAAATGATCGTGGTATGGTTGTTTTACCCTTTTCAAAAAAATAGCTATGAACCACTTTCCAGACCCAAAAAAAGAAGAGAAAAAAGATGAGGAAGGTTCCGTAACGCCACAAGAAGAGAAACAGCAACAATCGGATCCAAACTTAACCGAGTTAAAGGGGCTGATTGATCCTGAGGAGGACATTGAAGTTAAAGGAACGGATAACCCATTTTAGAAACAGACCGGTTTGCTTGCAGGCCGGTCTTTTTTTTAGAGCTCCCAAAAACAAGAGGATTACCGTCGAAGTGGTAATCAATCACTTCATCAACTTACCGTCTATCATATAATATTTCCTGGCATTAACATTTTTTTAATTACTACGGAAATCGTCGTAAATTAAGTGTGAAAAAAATTAATGCTATGAAAAGTAAAATTCTACTCTCTGTTTTAGCCATAACCTGCCTTCAACTGAATGCACAAAAGCACCGGAAAACGACGGCCTACGCAATAACTGCGTCGGAGAAAGGGAACTCTTCGTGGAATGAGGTAAGGTTGATTGACCTGAATACGGGCCAGGAACTGAAAACCGTCTTCCGCGCGGCAGATGAACCTGAAATCCTGAATGCCCGCACAGGTAAACCCGTGATGAAGAAGTATCAGCAAATAGCTGCTCCCCCGGAAAGAAGGAGAGTAGTTATTTACCGGAATGCCATCCAAAGCGACCGTACAGTTACTAGCCCAGGTACTCACAACAGGCCAGTTATTATGGAGCGCAGGGTACTTCACCGCTATGCCCCTGTTAAAATGGACAAGCCCTTTTCGACGAATTCTGCTGCCTGTGCGTACGACAGAAAACACGACCGGCTTTATTATACCCCTATGGGCATCAACCAGCTTCGGTATATCGACCTGAAAGCAAAAACACCCACGGTTTATTACTTTGAAGATGAACCTTTCGGAGTTGTTTCAGGTCCGTGGGACGTTAAGAACCAGATTACCCGCATGGTCATTGTTGACGGAATTGGTTATGCGCTCACCAATAATGCCGGTCACCTCTTAAGGTTCACGACCAACAAAAGAGCGGGGATCACCGACCTCGGTGCAATCAGCGACGACCAGGCCGACGGAAGCCACTCTATCAGGAGCTCTATGAGCCATGGGGGCGACATGATTGCCGATGAAAAAGGAGATCTGTATGTAATAACCGCGAACAGGGCAGTTTACAAGATTGATGTCGATGCTTTAAAAGCAACTTATAAAGGAAAAATTACCGGCTTGCCAAGGGGGTACAGCACCAATGGGGCGACAGTAGAAAAAGGAACCAGCGTTATTGTAAGCAGCGCAAATTCAACAGAGGGATATTATCGTTTTGACCTGGTTACACTCCAGGCCGAAAAGATCGATAACCAGGGCGGTGTTTATAACGCATCTGATCTGGCCGGCAGTGCTCTCGCAACGGCGGAAAAGAAAGCTAACAAGCAGCCGGAACAGCTTGATGTACCCGTGATCGCCGAAGAACGCATAACCAACAAACTGAAGAGCACATCGTTGGATGTATATCCCAATCCCGCAAAAGCCGGCAGTGACCTGAAAGTTTCCTTCTCTGATCAACCGGCAGGAAGGTATACCATGCAACTCCTGGATATCGGCGGTCATTTGATTGACTCAAGACAGATTTCTATTGGTGGAAAAATGCAGGTGCAAACTTATAGCCTTCCCAAAAAGCTTTCAAAAGGAACTTACCTTTTAAAGATCGTCGGAGAAACGCAAAAGCTTACAGGTATAAGCCCGATTATCGTTCAATAGCTCGCTTCATGCACTTACAACAAGCCGTTTCCCGAAAGTGAGACGGCTTTTTCGTATGTCAAGGAATTCAATTGCGGTTTGCCCGTTCAGGGCTGCGATTAACCATTAATGGCCGATTCTATTACCTTCGCAGCAACTTTACCTACCGTAATCGCCGAAACACAACATGACCGAAAAGATTCTTATCCTCGACTTTGGAAGCCAGTATACCCAACTAATTGCCCGTGCCGTTCGCGAAGCAAACGTTTTCTGTGAAATCATTCCTTACAATAAGCCGTTTACAATTGAGCCTGGCATAAAAGGAATAATCTTAAGTGGCTCACCATTTTCGGTGAACGACGACAAGGCGCCGCTGGCGGACATTCCCGCATTTACCGAGAAGGTTCCTGTGCTGGGGGTTTGTTACGGCGCGCAACTTATGGCAAAAATGTATGGGGGCCGGGTTGAGAAAAGTAACACCCGCGAATACGGGAGGGCAACATTACAGGTGATCCAGGCCGACCCGTTGCTTGATAATATCTCCAGTCACTCACAGGTTTGGATGAGCCATGGTGATACCATCCTGCAACTTCCCGAAGGCTTTGAGGTACTGGCGACCACCGAAAGTATTCCCATAGCCGCCTTTAAGCAAATTGAACCGGCAAATAAGCCTTTGCTGGCGCTCCAGTTTCATCCCGAGGTTTACCACTCAACTGAGGGAAAAAAAATAATTCAAAATTTCCTCGTAAACATCTGCAATTGTTCACAGGACTGGACGCCCGCTGCTTTCGTTGAGGACACCATTGCCGAGTTGAAGGCCCGCATTGGCGATGGCCACGTGATTATGGCTTTAAGCGGGGGGGTCGACAGTACAGTTGCTGCAACCCTGATCAGCAGGGCCATCGGCGACAGGCTGCGTGGAATATTTGTTGACAACGGGGTGCTCAGGACAGATGAATTTGAACAAGTACTTAAAACCTATGGCGAAATCGGCTTAAATGTAAAAGGCCTGGACAAAAAAGACCTTTTTTATAAAGCCCTTCACGGACATGCCGACCCCGAAACGAAAAGAAAGATCATCGGAGGGCTTTTTATCGACGTTTTCCAGGAAGAGGCAAACAAGTTATCCAACATCGACTTTTTAGGACAGGGCACCATTTACCCTGATGTGATCGAAAGCATTAGTGTTCACGGCCCCTCAGCTACCATTAAATCGCACCACAACGTCGGTGGCTTGCCTGCCAAGATGCACCTGAAGCTCGTAGAACCACTGCGATTTCTGTTTAAGGATGAGGTTCGAAAAGTAGGACTTGAACTTGGCATACCACACGAACAATTGTTCCGCCATCCTTTTCCGGGACCGGGCCTTGCCATAAGAATACTGGGTGAGATCACGGCAGAAAAAGTGAGTTTGTTGCAAAAGGCAGACGACATCTACGTTAAAGCGCTAAAAGAACACAAATTATATTCCGGGATTTGGCAAGCCGGAGCAATATTGCTGCCGGTAAAAAGTGTCGGGGTGATGGGTGATGAACGTACTTATGAACACACGATTGCCCTACGTGCAGTTACCTCTGTAGATGGAATGACAGCAGATTGGGCGCACCTGCCTTATGAATTCCTGGCCCTTGTGTCCAATGAAATCATCAACAACGTACGAGGCATAAACCGGGTCGTTTACGACATCAGCAGTAAGCCGCCTGCAACAATCGAGTGGGAATAGGCACCAAATTTGTTTACTGTGACAGAAATTTAACCGGGAATGAAATTAAGGTTTTTACTAGGGTGCTTATTGTTCACCATCTTTACTGCATCTTCTGCTATTTCACAACCCGATAGCCTGAAACCCTACAAAGTAGCCGTTTTTGCGCCTTTATACCTGGAGGACGCTTTCGATGGAGAAGTTTATAAACTCGGTAAATTAAGCTTGCCCAGGAACATATTACCGGGGCTGGAATTTTACAACGGGGTGATGATGGCGGCGGACAGTTTAAACCAGGAAGGTGTTTTTGTTGAGCTCAGGATCTTCGATACCAAAAATCCTTTTAACAAACCCGAGCAGGTTTTCAAAACACCGGAGTTCGCAAATACCAACCTGATCATCGCTTCCATAACCAATGCTTCGGAGCTTAAAGCATTTGCCGGCGTAGGGTTAGCAAGGGGTATACCCGTTATTTCGGCAAGCTATCCAAATGCAACCGGGGTGACCAACAATCCATATTTCGTTCTGCTGAACTCAGCGTTCCAAACGCACGTAGAAGGCATATTTAAATACCTTCAAAGCCACCACAGCACCAGTGACATCCTCATGATCAAGCGGAAAGGGGCTGTTGAAGATTATATAAGAAA
>JASLBT010000060.1 GCA_030146445.1 Segetibacter sp.
CGCAAATAAAGGAAACGTGCTTTCACCGGGTGAAGCACATGCTTTACTCGACAGCTGGGTGTTAAACGACCGCTTGAAACTACATATGAAGCAGGTTGCCTACCTGATGCGTTGCTGGGCGGCAGAAAAGGAACAACTGGATGAAGCAGGACAGTGGAGATGGGAAATGGCGGGCTTGCTTCATGACGCCGACTGGGATCAATGGCCCGAACAGCATTGCAGGAAGATCATCGAAGAACTGGAAGCACGCAACGTGGACCCTGAAATTCTCCGGGCCATTGCTTCACACGGTCCCGCTCATTTTGGTGTGGAACCGGTTAGCGCAACGGATAAAATGTTGTATGCGTTTGATGAACTAAGCGGTCTTATCCATGCATATTCGTTGATGCGCCCGGATGGCTATGCAGGCATGGACGTAAAGGGCGTGAAGAAACGTTTGAAAGAAAAAGCCTTTGCTGCGAGCGTTAACCGCGATGAGATTTACGATGCCCTTGATCGTGCAGGTGTAAGTGTTGACGACATGGTTGCTTTCATTGTTGCACGCCAGGGAAGTGCTACTGCTTAGATACAAAAAAGCCCGTGTAGAAATACACAGGCTCAAACACTGAAACATGAAGCTAACCTATTTTACCTTGTGAGGTTTGTTTCTTAAAGTATGCTATTTATGATGACGCGTTCTTAACGACGCGGAATTATTTAAGTGACCGGATGTTGCGTTTTTCGAAACACAATGGCAACGTGCCGGTCTATATCGAGTGGTTATTTTATTTAATTCGATTTACCAGATATTACCCACCAGAGACTCGTTGAAATAGCTTAATACTCTATACCGGTCAGTCAACTTATCAACTTCGTCTCTACGACTATCATACTACCTCAATCAATGTACTTATCAACCAATCAACTTTCCTTAATACCTAATACCTCAATACCTCATACCTCAATACTTATTTACCCGCCAATCCTACTCCAGCTCGGCAACCACATGCCCCTTCCAAACAACGGCAAGGATTGTTGAATATCCTGAGGCGACCAGGTTATGCCACAGATTCATATCGATGTCGGCGACCAGCTTACCATCAGAAGCCCGTGTAACCGTCAGGTAGGTTCGTGGTGAATAATACTTTGTATAAGATCCATAGCCCGATTGATTATAATAGTTTGCCCAATAAGCATAGCCGTCGCGATTATCATCCGTCATAACTGCAAGCGTTCCTTCCTTGTCGAGCGTATACTTTCCCGGGCCCGTGAAATCGTTGATGACAATCTCTGCTTTAAATGGCTTCGACGACCCGGCATATACAGACTCAAACCTTACGTTAAGTTGTTTCTTTCCGTCGTAATCCAATATTGAGGCACTTGTTTCCGGTGATGTAAATGTGTATTTATACGCGTTTTCTTCAGATACAGTAAAGACGGTTGTACCGTTATCTTCAGTGTTAGGTTTTGTTGGTCTATCTTTTTTACAGGCGCTGCCCAATAACATAGCTGATAAAAGAATTAAAGCGAAATGTTTCATAATCTGACCCTGGTAAATTGAATTGGTAATTATTGATAAAATGATTGACAATGAAGCTCCGCTAAAACACACTACCCTCATTTTGTTTCTTCATGAACGTAGGTCTCATCTGCGGAACGTGTACAACGGCAGGTTGAGTTTTACGGTTTAGGTCAACCCGGGGTGTGTTTACAAAAGCAACCAGGTGCTTAACAAAAAGAACCAGCTTTGATGATAAGGTTGTTTTCATGTTGTTGTGTTTAAAGGTTATATCTCAGTGTTTTGATAAGACAAATTTCGCCTTGAAAAACCTGCCGGGCAATCGCATAAATGAGTGAAAAACGGAGGCGGGAAACACAGATTCCGCCCCCCCTTCTGGGGCAAACACCTATGTAACTTCTAAGATTGCAGTCAACAGAAACAACCTATGCGAAGGAGGGCACAGCCGGATAACATAAACATGTGATTAATAAAACCGGAAGTAAACAACTCCCTCTACCGTTGTGAATAAAGTTGGTTCGGACGTTTAGCGTAGGGGTAAAAAGGCGGCCTTAAACCGGGCCCGCGAAAAAGGACTGCAATTCCGCCATTGAGGTACATGAACTATTGTCCCGTGATAGAAAAGGCGTGTTGTACCGGTGAGCGTTGCACACGTTTCCACCAGGTGTTTAGCCAGGTGCCGTGTTCAACTTTTAAGGCCAATCGCTTGCATTCAGCACTTATTTGGTCGATCTTTATAGACTAAATTTTCCGCGATGAAATACAATGTTGCAAATACCGTTCTGGCCGGTATTGCCGGTACAGCGGTAATTACGGGTATGATGCTGCTCTTATCTGCGTTGGGAATGCCCGATATTGAATACGGAACAATGATCGCGGCCTTCACCCATACCAGCCCGGTTGTGGGTTGGATCATGCACTTTATCATGGGTATTGTGCTTGCATTCCTGTACGTCAACTTTTTCCGCGATGAGATAAATGGGCCATATGCCATACGGGGTTTGATTTACAGCGTTCTGCCCTGGGGGATAACGTTGATCATGCTCTTTCCAATGCTTGGCATGACTTCAATATCCGCCAATTCGCAATCTCCGGGAATCTTCATTGTTAGCACAATGGTCGCTTACCTGGCCTATGGCTTTGTAATGGGTGCAATTGCAAAACCACATCACGAAACGGAAGTGCGGCATGCATAGTTTGGGTTTCACTGAACGAAATCCCATTAAAAGAACATGCGGTTACCCCGTATAAAGTTCGATGGCCAGGCTATGCAATCTCATCGGGGCTCCACTTTTCCAACTCCTTAACCACATTTTCACGTAGACTAAACGTCGTATTTATAGTGACAACAATAGCTGGGTAAGGTGATACAAATCATATTTTTCAAGGCTACCTCAACAGAGATTTGCAGAAAAATATGATTATGACGACAGCGCAAAAAGAGTTGGTTAAGGCTACCGTGCCTATACTCAGAGAACATGGTGTTGCATTAACAACCCATTTTTATAGCCGCATGCTTACCCACAACCCCGAATTAAAAAATGTATTTAATTCGGGTAACCAACACAACACAGCACAGCCTACGGCACTTGCAATGGCCGTTCTGGCCTATGCCGAGCATATCGAAGATCCTTCAGTACTGGCAGCTGCGGTTAACAAGATTGCCAACAAGCATGTGAGCCTGGATATAAGACCAGAACATTATGCTATCGTTGGTAAACACCTGATTGCTTCTATAAGCGAAGTATTAGGGGACGCTGCTTCCAGTGAATTGCTCGACGCCTGGACTGTAGCCTACAAACAACTCGCGCAGATATTTATTGGTGCAGAAGCCGATTTGTACACGAACTCGATTGCAAAAGAAGGTGGGTGGACAGGTTGGAGACCATTTGTCGTGAAACAGAAGGTGAAAGAATCCAAAGAGATCACTTCATTTTATCTACATCCTGCCGACGGAGGCAAAGTTGCCTATTTTCTTCCCGGGCAATACATCAGTATTCGCTTGTTCATTCCAGAACTAAATCTTTTTCAACCACGACAATATAGCTTGTCCCTCGCCTACAACGAGCATTATTACCGCATCTCTGTAAAACGGGAAGCAGGCAGAGATCTTAAACACGAAGGGATGGTCAGTAATTATCTTCATGACCATATAAACGAAGGCGATTTTTTGGAAGTGGCTCCACCGGCAGGCGACTTCATTTTTGATGTACAGAGAAAAAACCCCGTCGTGTATATCAGTGGAGGCGTTGGCGTTACGCCATTATTCAGCATGTTGGATAGCCTGGTAAAAGCCGGAAGCAACAGGGAGATTACCTGGATACATGGCGCAAGGCATCCTGAAGTGCATGCCTTTAAACACGCGGTAGCAGAACTTTCTGATCACCACGGTCGCGTAGATGTGCATACCTTTTACGACGAGATGGAACACGAAAAAAGTGAAAGCAACGTGTACGAAGGTTATGTTGACCTTGAAAAGCTAAGCAATGCTATCGTCCCGGGTGCAGATTATTACATTTGCGGCCCGGCTCCATTTATTAAAAAACACCACGAATTTCTAAGATCAAGAGGCATTGAGAAATCACGCATCTATTTCGAAGAATTTGGACCGGCGATCTTAATAGTTGACTAAGCGAAATCCTTGTATGCTGCACGTGATTAAATCGAGCTGTTACCACTGCCTGAGAACGAGGCAGGGCGGATCTATTCAGGAGCTACTTCAAAGGTGATATGCTGGATGGCCTGGTACCTTACCTTTCGTCCGTTTTGAACCGCGGGTTCCCATCGGCCACCACGGGAAATTACCTTTACGGCTTCTGCTCCGCAGGCTGTGCATTCCGTAGGTACATCTATTGCCTGGATATTACTGATGTTTCCTTCTTTGTCGACGATGAACTGGACCTTTACCGTATACCTGCCAACAGGGGCACCCTCATCGGAGGCCACCTGCGCATTTAAATTACGTTCGAGATATCGCTTCCATGCCGCAAGGCCACCTGGAAATTTGGCTGCTAATTCAACGCTGGTAAAGGTGCTCTCATAATCTTCTACCTCAGGCTTTATCGTTGGCGTTCCGGCGATCGCCCGTTCAACAGGTGGCGCAACATATTCAATATTCTTATCGCCGTCGACGGTAAGCTTTCCGATTTGGGTGTCTTCCAGTTCATCCATATCTTTTAACTGATCTTCGTCAGTTACCAGCTCATCGTTCGTGATCACCGGGTCGGTGTATCTTGTTGTTGCCACTTTTTGTTGCACAGCCTTTTGCGGTGGCGGAGGCAGTGGTTCAGGCTCTTTCTCCGCTGCCCTTACAAGTTGTATTTCGGTAGTCATCATTGGAGCAGGAATACGATCGTCATTGCCCGCGAGTAGCGAACCGAAAAAAAGAAAAACACAGGTAAGCAGCATGCATCCGATCGAAATGAATAACCTGCGATTATATGATTTCCTTAATTCATAGGCGCCGTATTCTTTGTTTCTTCCTTCGAAAATAATGTCGATAAGGTCTGCTGAGAGGATGGCTTCTTTTTGCATGAGATGGCTTTTCCAGTAAGACACCCTGGTGAAATTATTTCCATAATTATCAATTAACGTATTTCCAGACAGCCGCCAAGCCAACACAATTCAGCAATTATAATTACAAATTCGTGTGCAATTAATTTAATTATTCATCTAATTAGTCCATAATTATTGTTTGCAAAACCCTGGTAGCATTTACGTTATTAAAGATTAAATACCGGTAACCACCAACACCAATCGTGCTCATTAAAACCTGGCATTTATTACCGTCGAATTCAACGAAAACTCCCGCGGTTACAGCAGTTGAGAAAAACTTATACAGCCGAAAATTTAGCCCTGATTGGAGCGGCTAGCTACCGCTGTGCCCGGCCTCCGGCGTGGGGCGGTACTAACAGCGGAAAGCAGGACCAAAGCTTGAGTGCGTGCGACTGCCGGGCTCCCGGGCTTCTCCCTGGCAGCGATTATTCAGATGCCCGAAAGTTGATGTGAGCAGCCATTTATCATCCCTGACGGAGGCAAAAGATGTGCGGTAAACCGGCGATCTGTTAATGTTATAAACAGCTGTTTATACAGGCAGTGAATGGTATAATATTGCAATACTAATTGAAGCGCATGAATACTGAAACTGTTATGTTGGTGGTGCTTGTGGCAGGTATGATCGCAGGCGCAATCATTAGCTGGTATACACAAAAGGGTAAGGTGAAAGGACTGCAACAAATTCTCGAAAACAATAAGCACGAGCTGGAACAACTGCGCAGCAGCCTCCATACCACGCAGGAAGAACGCAATCAACTTAATGGTGCTTTTATGGCAAAGGAAGCTTTGTACCGGCAAAGCAGTGATGCACTCCAGCAGGCTAAACAATTGCTGCAGGAAAATGCGCAACAATACAACAAGCTGAATGAAGAAAAAGCCGGCTTGTACGAAAAACTGAAGTCCACCCGTGAAAAACTCGATAACCAGCAGAATGATATTTTAAGGCTGCGTGAGCAATTCCGCCTTGAGTTTACGGAGATTGCACACAAGATACTTGACGACAATTCGAAGAAGTTCACCGAACGGAACGAGGTACAGATTAAGCAGATACTTGAACCGCTGAAGTTGAACATACAGGAATTTAAACAGAAGGTTGAAGACACTTACGACCGAGAATCGAAAGAGCGTTTTTCATTGGGCAGGGAAGTGCAACGGCTTATTGAGATGAGCCAACAGGTGAGCCAGCAAGCCAACAATCTCACCACCGCTCTCAAGGGGAATAACAAGTTACAGGGAAACTGGGGGGAAATGATTCTTGAAAGCCTTTTAGAAAACAGCGGTCTTTCAAAAGGTCGCGAATACCGGCTTCAGGAATTTATCAGGGACGAATCGGGTAACGTTGTCAAAGATGAAAACGGCCGGGGCCTGCAGCCGGATGTAACCATTTACTACCCGGATGACAGGAAGATTATCATCGATTCAAAAGTTTCGCTGGTGTCGTGGGAACAGTGCGTTGGCTGCGACGATAAAGAAACACAAAGGGCATATTTGGTGGATCACATACGCTCGATGCGCCAGCATATCGATGGATTGAGCAGGAAAAATTACCCGAAATATGCTGCGGCCCTGGACTATGTGATTCTATTTGTACCAGTTGAGCCTGCGTTCCTTGAAGCAGTGAAAGCCGACCCAATGCTGTGGAAGTATGCCTACGAAAAGAGGATCCTGCTCGTGAGTCCAACCAACCTGTTTTCGGTGCTCAAGATCATCGCCGACCTGTGGAAAGTGGAACAACAAAACCGCAACGCCATACACATTGCCGAGAAGGCCGGTGCCCTATACGACAAGTTTCATTCATTTATTGAGAACCTCGAAGGTGTGGGCAAAAAACTCGACGATGCCACACAATGCTATGTGGAAGCTTTGAAACAACTAACGACAGGTCGTGGTAACATCATCGGCCGTATCGAGGAATTAAAACGTATGGGTGCAAAGGCGAATAAACAGCTGCCATCAAAGCTTACCAACACCGCCGGCGAGGAGGACGATGATACCGGTTTACGGAATGAGTGAGGACAATGAAAAATGCAAAATGTAAAATGCAAAATGTAAAAGTTTGAACTATGGGTTCTGGCTGATGTATAATTAAGTGCGCTACTTCAGCCAATGTCTGTAATCTGTTCTCATTTGTGCTGTATTCGAGCCACCGGTCCCTTCATCCGATAGCCATCCTCTCCTATCCGTGTGATCCGTGTCCCAAACCACATCCATCTGTGCTAGTCGTGAGCCACCGCTCTCTCATCTGCAAGCCCATCTCTTCCATCCGTGCTCTTCCGTCCAATCCGTGTGATCCGTGTCCCAACTACCTCCTTTGTACTCATCAGTGCTATTTGTGAGCCAAACCATCTCTCCATCTGTTAGCCGATCCTCTTTTATCCGTGTGATCCGTGTCCCAACCATCTCCATCTGTGCCCATCTGGTTTATCTGTGAGCTACACCTCTCTTCATCTGCAAGCCCATCTCTTCCATCCGTGCTCTTCCGTCCAATCCGTGTCATCCGTGTCCCAACTACCTACTCCGTACAGCAAACTTCGGGTACTGGCACCAGGGTGCTCGTCCGCAAAATTCTTCCGCTTCCAAGCTGATCGGTTAGTGGCCGCACCCGCTCCGACTTTTGTGCTTCATCAATGAATTGCTCCTCCATCCTACCCTGCAGATTTCTTTCAAGCTGCAGTTGCTTATCTGCAGCAAGGGCATTGGTTTCCCTGATCGATGATTTAAACCGCTGAATTTCCATCCCCTCCTCAAAATTAGGGGCCTGCCGGTTTGCCGACCTCCTGGGAACCCTGCCCGGGGAGTCCTGTCGTGGCGGGCTATAAAACTTATCGTAGGTAGGCAGCATCTCCACTGCCAGTACACTAAGATTACTGTCGATCGGTAAGCCGTATTGTTGCAGCAGCAGGTTTACGTCCTTATTTTTCCATCCGGTAATACCATACTGTACCGCATCGGTGTTAATGTCGATCACCTGCTGACCTGTTACCGGGTTTACAGGCACGCGCTGCCGCACAAACAACTGGTCGTCGAGCAGCACGTTGCGAAACACCTTACCATCGGCCCGTTTCACCTGGGCGTATAGGAGTGCCCACAATTCGGTGCGTGGTGGTTTGCTCGTTACGTCTTCGCCGTTAAACACTGTTTGAGCATATGGCGCATTAACCATAATGTGTTTTTCGTTTCGGTTAACGATACAAAACAGTTGTGGCGGCGGATGTTGAACTCCGGTAGTACGCAGTGCGCTTCCAAAGCGGGCCTGTGCGGTACTCCAGCCTTTTTTGTGGCCGACGCGGAGTTCATACGTAAAGAAGCCAAACAATTCCGCGGATGCAGCATGCAAGCCAGGCGGCAGCGGCACGAGATAATGCACCTTACTTACATCAGCAGCTACCAGCTCTTGCATGGCATTGAGCCCGCTTTTATCGTCGGTATGGTTTGGACCAATGATCCTGATGGGTTCGGGGTTGATGGGTAATGAAGGCTCCTCAGGGGCCCTGAACATTTCAAATTCCCACCTCGCCAACAACGGATCAGGTGCATAGGCCAGGAACCTGATAAAGTATGCATCGTTTTTGTTCATCAGCGGTTGGCTAAATTCGAGCCATAGGTACCGCCTTCTTGGCTCGGTGCTCGAATACCCGGGATCGCTTATGTATTTACTTTGGGCAATACCGGCACTTACGATCTTCGGCACTTGCCCGGGCTTAGTAGTAATGGGCAAATGCAGCTCGAGTTGAAGGTCCGGATCTGCTGTTATCGGTTGTGGTACAGGCAAAGACTTAAACATGGGCTGCACCCGGTAGCTCACCATGATTTCTTCCGGGTGTTTTAACGGATCAGCCGATTTCGGCTCCACGGCGTCGAGGTAACACAGGTGGGTCTGGCTGCGATCGGCATTGTACAAAGCCTGCACATTAATGGCCTGTTTCATCTCGATGTCGCCCACCAGCACTTCCGGCCCCCACGGTATGGCGATGCGTTCACCGGGTTCGAGACCAGCACCGACAAACCTGGTTTTGCGGAAGATTTTAAAACTTACCGGTTGAGCACCATCCCACGTCCAGTCGCGGTTTAGCAATAGCGTGATTGGAACAACCCAGTGATTCAACAGGTCGCTTTTGGTAGAAAACGTAATGCTTGTACTGTCAGGACTGAGATTATGGCGAATAGGGCGGCTTGCACCAAACTGGATACGGGCACCGGGTTTTCCCACGAGGCTAAGCCCCTTTGCTTCTACAGCGATACTTCTCCCGATGCTGTCTGCAAGCCGCTCCATCATGCTGCTGGCATTGGTAACCTGGTAATTTTCTACAAACACTTCGCCTAACGAAGCTTTTAAATAAGTGTCGGTGTCGGGCTGTAACCAAAGTCCGCGGATGCGGTCAACATCGGCAGAAGGTTTAAATAAGCCCTTTTCATCCTGGCTTGCTTTACGTGTGATGATCACAACCGGTTTTCCTTTCCGCGGAAGGTTGCTGTTTTTCGCATAGTATTCATCGCGGTTTTTTACCACCGGCCTTAAGGTAATGCGTACATCGCGCGAAGTCGGCAGTACAATGTCCGAATGGCTGTCTATGCTGTCGCCGCCCTCAACAAGACCAAGTGTACCCAGGTCATTTGAGTCGGAAAAGTTTAAAACAGGAGCATCCACGAAAGTCAGCGCTATGGTCAGGTCATCATTAAACCCTCCTGCGTCGGGGAACAACCTTTTGGTCCGGTAGAGTTTAGCATAACTTTCGCGGCTGTCGGTGTCATGCCGGAGCAACATATCCATCTCGAGCGCTTTTACTTCCACAAGCACTTCCACCGACTCAACATCGGGATCTGCTAAGCCAACTTCACGGCGCCCCAGGATCGCAGCATTGGCATCGGCAGCAAGATCGGCTACCACATTTGAATATCTGCCGGTAAACAAAACCGACGGGTAACCAAGCAACGGCCGCTTCATCGTAATTTCCGGATCGCTGAAATACACAAAGTCATGTTCGGGCAACTTGTTTTTCAACCGCACCGTTTGTGGCTGAACGGTACGCCGGAAGTCGCAGAACCCCTCGGGTGAAGGCGATGAATATTTCCGGTTTTCTTCGGGCAACGGCCCTCCGCCGCTGATGTCAGCAAGCCGAACGCGAAACTCATATTTTGTTCCATACAGCAGTTGAAAGCCATCGAGCCCGGCAGCGGTATACTGATCAAACTTCTTCGCCTGTTTACCGACAACAGTATTCTTATCTTTTTGAAAGATGGTGATAGCATCCGCATCGGGCAGTACCAGGCTTTTGCCGATCCAGTTTGCATAATATTGTGGCAGCCAAAAGGGCTGGTTTTTGCGGGCATCCAGTTGAGCAGGATACACCTCTACTCCAAGCTCTTTTTCGGCATTGATCCTGTCAACGATATTGTCGCCAATTGCCAGGTCAGCTTTGTTGCGCACTTTACAAAGCGGTATCCATGCATTTGGGTTTGGAACCACGTCGCTGTGCAGGCGCACATCCACGCGATACTGCATTACCCCCATTGGTGCAATCTTGCGCCTGCCGACACCCAGAGTAGTATCTTCATTCATCTGCCTGTTCATCCAGATGATCAGTTGTTCATCGTCCCAGGCCAGCCGGATACCCGCGTCGGTAATCACCGGCAGTTCTTTATCTTCTGTTTCGCGCAATAGGTCGCTGCTCACCGGCTGGTTGGCATGTACGATTTTGCAGAAACCGTCGTCGTACTGTTCGGTCTCAACGAGCAGTTCATCCATGTTTGCCGGTGCAACCGGAACGTCTTCATCAGCTGGGTCGGGCGGAACGTCTATTAATACGGGAAACTGGATGGCTGCAAACACCGCGCGACTTTCATCCGGTTTTAACTTTGGAATACGTGCGGCAAAACGTTTTACCAGCTTCTGGTCAGCGTCCATTGCCGGCTTAAAACTGCAGCCCTCCGCGAGATCAATGTACAACCACCCGCCTTTCTTTACGTGTGCAGGATCAATGTCAAATGTTTTTTCATATACAAAACCAACCCTTTGTGCAAGTGCCGGCTGCCGCAGGCAAAAGGCAAAAACTTTCCCCCAGCTCAAACTGTCGACCGACGACTTAAATGTGAGATCTATTGGCGTATTGTCTTTTACCGCGCAATGATAGCTGTCGTCGATTGCGGCGTCTTTTGTACGGGGCGTTGTAAAATTGAAACTGTTGCGATAGCTCTCGGGAAGGTATTTTCTTGCACGGTGCGTAGCGCTCGCCTTTTGTAGTTTTTCCGTGCTTTTAATGCCGCCTAAACTTTCTGCGATATTGTTAAAAATGGCGGTTACGTTTGGTGGCATTGCGATACCATCGAAAGCAAATTGTTGATCGGCTTCAATAAGGGAAGGATATTTTTCCGGGTCGGCAATAAACCTGGCGCGCAACCCCATTACTGCTTCGCCCCATGCAGGAGTGCCTGGTCCCACCTGGTTGGGCAATGTAGGATCAATATTACGCGGAATCACCAGGGCTCTTACGGTGAGCTGGTTATTTATCCAGCGCTG
>JASLBT010000057.1 GCA_030146445.1 Segetibacter sp.
GCCGAGAATACCGGCCAGTTCGAGCGCACACTGATCATCGCTGACGAGGGTAGCTATGTGAGCTATCTTGAAGGATGTACGGCTCCAATGCGGGATGAAAACCAGTTGCATGCGGCCGTAGTTGAACTGATCGCACTTGAAGGTGCCGAAATCAAATATTCCACCGTACAAAACTGGTACCCCGGCGACAAAGAAGGTCGCGGCGGCATTTACAATTTCGTTACAAAAAGAGGGGTTTGCCGAGGTGCAAATTCTAAAATTTCGTGGACACAGGTTGAAACCGGTTCTGCAATCACCTGGAAATACCCGGCAGTTATACTGCAGGGCGATAATTCGACAGGAGAATTCTATTCTATTGCTGTTACTAAGAACAAACAGGTAGCCGACACGGGTACAAAAATGCACCACATCGGTAAAAATACCCGCAGCAGGATCATATCAAAAGGTATCTCAGCCGGTCACAGCAACAATAGCTACAGAGGTCTTGTTCAAGTCGGCAGCAAAGCGGAAAATGCGCGCAACTTTACACAATGCGACTCCCTTTTATTGGGTGCAGAATGCAGTGCGAACACTTTCCCGTACATCGAAACAAGAAACAATACGGCGATGGTGGAACATGAAGCCACTACGTCTAAGATTGGTGAGGACCAGATATTTTACCTCAACCAACGGGGAATTGATAGCGAAAAGGCGGTTGCACTAATTGTAAATGGTTATGTTAAAGAAGTACTTAACCAGCTTCCTATGGAATTCGCGGTAGAAGCTCAAAAATTATTATCCATTACTTTAGAAGGAAGTGTTGGCTAAAACTATAAACAGCAGGAACAATGTTGACGATTAAAAATTTGAATGCAAGAGTAGAAGACAAGCAAATTCTAAAAGGCATCAACCTTAAGGTAAATGCCGGTGAAGTGCATGCCATTATGGGACCTAATGGTTCCGGCAAAAGCTCTCTCGCATCTGTATTGGCCGGACGGGACAATTATGAGGTCCTCGAAGGTGAGGTTGACCTCGACGGAAAGGATCTCCTCGAAATGTCGCCCGAGGACAGGGCGCGGGAAGGCGTATTTATGGCTTTCCAATACCCTATAGAAATTCCAGGTGTTTCCAACATCAACTTTCTACGCACCGCTCTTAACGAAATTCGGGCATATCGCAAACTTCCTCAACTGGATGCAAAGCAGTTTCTTAAGTTAAGCAAGGAAAAACAAAAACTTGTGGAATTCGACGCCAAACTTGTAAACCGTTCTTTGAACGAGGGGTTTTCAGGTGGAGAAAAAAAGAGGAACGAAATCTTTCAGCTGGCAATGTTAGAGCCAAAGCTTTGTGTTCTTGACGAAACTGATTCAGGCCTGGATATCGATGCCTTGCGTATTGTGTCTAACGGGGTGAACAAGCTTCGTTCAAAGGATAATGCCTTTATCCTGATCACCCACTACCAACGCCTCCTCGAATACATCGTACCCGACTTCGTACACGTTTTGTACGATGGCCGCATTATCAAGTCAGGCACCAAAGAGCTTGCCCTGGAACTTGAAGAAAAGGGATACGATTGGCTTAAGGAATCTTTCCGGGAACAACCGGTATAAAAAACTGCAATGACGAAACAAATTACCATACCATTATACACGGAACTGCTAGAGGGTTTCAGCCATTCAGATGGAAATGCGGCCAACGATACGCTTCAAAAGATAAGAAGAGCAGGTTTTGAGAACTTCAAAAAATCAGGTTTCCCTACCCGTAGAGATGAGGATTGGAAGTATACTACCATATCTTCATTTTTGCAGGATGAGTATCATATTGACGGAATAGCGAAAGCAGTTGCAGCCTCAGCGGATCTGATTGCTGAAGCCAACATTCCCTCTCTCGACGTTTACCAGCTGGTGCTGGTGAATGGTCAACTGCAGCCACACAACAACGTTTTTCCGGGCTCTGTTAAGATCATCCCTATAAGCGAAGCGGTTCAGCATGATGGTACCAGGCAACATTTCGCCGGCAACAGCACTGTTGCTTCAGGCCACTTTGCTGCGTTAAACACCGCGCTGTTTTCAAATGGCTTGTATATTGAAATAAATCCAAACGCCAGCTTAGACAAACCGATACACATTGTTCACGCCTTTACGGCAGCCACGAATGTGTTTATTCAGCCACGCCACTTGTTTGTCATTCACCAGGGCGCGGAATTAAATGTTATTGAAACGGTTGTATCAGACAACAGCACGGCTAAAATTTTCGTCAACGGTCTTACCGAAGTAGTGGTCGAGGAAAATGCCTCTTTCAACCACTACGTTCTACAAACAGCCAACACGGGAGTAAGGCTTGTTCACCAGACAGACGTTAAACAGAAGCGCCACAGCACATACAGTAATTACACCTTCTGTATGCCCAAAGCGGATCTTATCCGGAACAATTTGAACGTGGCATTAAATGCCGAGCAGACCGAAACCCACCTTTACGGGTTGTACCTCGGCGAAGATCAGCAGCTTATCGACAATCATTCACTCATTCACCACAAATACCCTCATTGCAACAGCAATGAAATTTATAAAGGTGTTCTGCTGGATAAAGCAACGGGGGTGTTCAACGGTAAAGTTTTCGTGGATCCCGAAGCCCAAAAAACAAATGCCTTTCAGCAGAATAACAACCTGTTGCTTAGCAACAGGT
>JASLBT010000075.1 GCA_030146445.1 Segetibacter sp.
GCTGACGACGTGAATGGTTAATTTTCGCTATTGCATCAATAAAAGGAAGTCTTCAGCAAGGCTTCCTTTTTTATTTTTTCCCAGGAATGCTGTCCATTGAGGTGCTGCAACCAACCAATAACAACGGTTTAACAAATGAGAAAATTAAACAAGTATAAGTCAATAAATGAATAGTTGCGTCTGATGCCGTTCAGTAGTTTTAACTTTCAATGCCATCATCATCTTCAATTGCCGTATGAAACTCTTACCTGCGCTTTCGAGGAAACGAAACATGTCTGCTTTTATCTCACAACTAAGTCATAATTAATCGAAATGAAGACCTTCAGATCCTTGTGTCTTGGTGCCCTGACTGTTTTTGCAGGCGCACTTACGATACCTGCCGTTGCACAATCCGACTCGAGCCGCGGTAACCTGGCTGTTGTTGCTACCCCGTCTTCCTCGGGGCGTTTCGGCGGAAATTTAAATGCCTTAAATGACGGACGCACCCCGACCAACACTGGCAATTTTGGCGGAGGAGGTGGAAGAAACCGTGTTATTCCGCGATCGATGTATTGGGTACAGTACGACTGGTCGCAACCAATAAGTACAAAAGAGATAGCTGTTTACTTATGGAACTATAATAACGCGATGCGTTTACCTGAGGCTTACCGGGTACAATATTGGGACGGTAACAACTTCGTTGACGTGAAGAATGCAAAGGGATTTGGGTTGGCCAACAAGCAATATAACATTACCACCTTCGATGAAGTAAAGACAACAAAATTGAGGCTTGCTCTTGATTCCGCCGACCGGGCATCAGCAACCGTGCTGGAGTGGGCAGTTTATAAGTCGCCAAATTCGGCCGAACATCCCCCAATTATTTCGGCAGGTGGCGACCGTGACGTGATGGTCGGGGGTAAAACCTACCTGGCAGGAACCGCAAGGTCAGTGACTCCGATCAACAAGTTGACCTGGAGCAAAGTCTCCGGGCCAGGTAATGTTACTTTCAGTAATGCCAGTGCAAAGGATGCCACGGCGACGTTTAGTTCACCCGGGGAGTATACTTTGAAACTTACCGGCACAGAAGGTGCTCAAAATGCTTCTTCAAGTATTAAAGTGCTGGTGCACGAACCACCCAGGGAAAAGCGACTGGATGTGGTATACACCAAACGGTACAAAATCGACAGCAAACTTTGGAACGATCGGGCAAAAGCAATGATCGTTAACTGGATACCCTGGTGTATCGAACAAAACGAGCGTACAGACCTGACCATTGGCGAAGGCGGCCTCGACAACTTCATCGAAGCTGCTAAAGCAATTCGCGGTGAACCGTATGCCAAACACAAAGGTTATGTATTTTCCAACGCGTGGGTTCACCAAACTATTGAGTCAATATGTATTGCGCTTATGGTAGACCCGATGGGTGATAAAGACATCATCGCCTCACAGCAAAAAATGAGAAAGACCCTCGACAACTGGATACCTATCATCCTTGCTGCGCAGGAGCCTGATGGTTATCTTCAAACTGCTTTCACCCTTCGGGATACGAGCCGTTGGAAAGAGCGTTGGTCACCAGCTACCCGTGGCAACCACGAAGGTTATGTTGCCGGTTATTTCATTGAAAGTGCAATTAATCACTATACCCTTACAGAAGGTAAAGACAAACGCCTATACAATGCCGCAAAAAAACTAGCGGATTGCTGGGTCGCCAATATAGGCCCGGGTAAAAAAGCATGGTACGACGGACACCAGGAAATGGAGCAGGCGCTTGTACGTTTTGGCCGCTTTGTTAACGACATGGAAGGAAAAACAAGTCATGGCGACAGCTATGTTAACCTCGCTAAATTCCTGCTGGACAATCGCGACAAAGGCAGCGAATACGACCAGAGCCATGTACCCGTACAACAACAATACGAAGCTGTTGGTCACGCGGTTCGTGCAACCTACAATTACTCAGGTATGGCCGATATCGCAGCTGAAACCGGCGACATTGATTACCAGAGTGCAGTTATGTCGTTGTGGAACAACATGGTAAATAAAAAATACTACCTCACCGGCGGTATCGGTAGCGGTGAAACGTCTGAAGGTTTTGGTGGCAACTATTCATTGCGAAATAATGCGTATTGTGAATCATGCTCAAGCGCAGGACTCATTTTCTTCCAATACAAGATGAACCTCGCTTATCACGATGCAAAGTATGCTGACCTTTATGAGGAGACCATGTACAATGCTTTGCTCGGGTCGCTCGACCTGCAGGGTAAAAACTTCCTGTATACGAATGCACTCAATACATCACAGGGCCGCTACCAATGGCACGTTTGCCCTTGCTGTGTTGGCAACATTCCACGCACGCTATTGATGGTTCCAACGTGGACGTATGTAACAGGAAACGATGGCTTATACGTGAACATGTTTATTGGAAGTACCATTAAAGTGGAGAAAGTTCCGGGTACCGGAACCGACGTGGAAATGGTACAGAAAACCGACTATCCGTGGAGAGGAAATGTTGCTATCACCATTAATCCGGCGGTATCGAAAGAGTTCACGGTATATGTTCGCGTACCTAACCGTACTACCAGTGAGTTGTATAAACCTACTCCCGCCGTAAACGGACTGAAATCAATGATAGTGAACGGCAAGATGGTGACACCCATTATTAAGAACGGATACGCTGCAATCAGGCGCACCTGGAAAAAAGGAGATAAGATTGAGGTTGTATTACCGATGGAAGTTCAAAAGGTAAAAGCTGATGAGCGTATTGAAGCTGACCGGGGAAGAGTGGCGCTTCGCTACGGGCCATTGATCTACAACGTTGAAAAAGCCGACAACGCAAACATCAACCAGCCCATCGGAAAAACTCCACTTACTACTGAATGGAAAGGTGATCTCTTAAACGGCGTTATGGTCATCAAGGGAACATGGGCTGATGGAACACCCCTGCTTGCCATTCCAAACTATGCGCGACTTAATCGTGTACCAACGACTCCCACTCCGCAAGCTTCTTCACCAGCACAGGTTATTCAGTCGACCATGGCAAATGAACCGCCACAGGTAAGAGCTGACCGGACGGCCACGTCTATTGTCTGGATAAAAGAGTAGATTTTAAATCAAAGTGAAGAGCCCTTCAACGATTTGTTGAGGGGCTTTTTTGTGCAATAGAGCGCGTTGACTCGTGTTCAAATGCATGTTCTTATTTTCCATGTGCATTATCTCTTGTTCGGT
>JASLBT010000106.1 GCA_030146445.1 Segetibacter sp.
TCCTGCTGCAAAACCGCTGCTACCTGCTTCTGTCGTTTTCCTTCTTCCATATGTCGCGTTTATCAGGGTAAAATTAGTTACTTTGTACGGATTCGATCGATTTAAAACACTGATGAGAAAATATTCCAGACTATTCAAATACCTGCGGTTTTACAAAGGAAACATCTTTCTCTATTTCTTGTTCACTGTGCTTTCAATCGTATTCTCGCTTGTCTCGCTCGGCACCCTCCCCTTTTTTCTTGGCTTAATTTTCAAAGACCAGCTTTCTAGTCCCGCGAGCCAGGGAGCTGATGAGCCGGTGAAGGGTTCAGCCAACCTGATCAAATACTTCGACGATAAGATAACGAACGTAATCACATCCAACGGAGCAGAGGGACCATTGATAGCCCTGGGGATCATCTGTATCGTCATTATTGTAATGGTGCTCCTTAAAAATATTTTTTTATACCTGTCGTATTATGTGCTCGCGCCCATGAAAAATTCGGTGATGACCAGGTTAAGGGGCGATCTCTATAATAAGCTTCTCGACCTGCCTATCGGTTACTTCACCGACCAGCGAAAAGGCGATGTTATGAGCCGGATGACCAATGACATTGGTGAATTGGAGAACTCTGTAGTTGGAACAATGGAGGGTTTTATAAAAGATCCACTGAATATTCTCATTATCCTTGGCACGCTGATATACCTGAGCCCTCAACTTTCTTTTTTTCTTTTCATCTTTCTACCGCTTACAGGGTTAATCATCGGACGTATTAGCAGGTCGTTAAAGAAACAGTCAAATGTTGCCGCGGTAAAACTCGGCGAAGCTTTGTCGGTCCTGGACGAAACATTGGGGGGCCTCAGGGTGATCAAAGCGTTCAACGCAGAAAACCTGCTACGAAACCGATTTTTTACAACAAACGAGGAACTGCTTCATGTGCGCAACAGGATGCAATACCGCCGTGACCTTGCTTCTCCATTAAGCGAGTTCCTTGGGGTGCTCGTGTTATGCGGTATTTTATGGTTTGGCGGAAGACTTGTACTCGGCGGAGCAGCAAGTGGTTTGGATGCAAAAGGTTTCATCATGTACATTGGTGTTTTTACGCAGATCATCAGCCCAGCCAAAGCACTCTCAACCTCTTTTTACAACATTCAACGGGGAAGTGCAGCTATAGCCCGGATCGAGGAGATCCTGCAGGCTCCAATTAAGGTGGATGCAAATGAAAACGGGCTGAAGCTTCCCGAGTTTACCGACTGTATTGAGTTCAGGAATGTGAGCTTTCACTATGAAGACAAAATAATTTTAAAAGATATCAATCTAAAGATCTATAAAGGCAAAACCGTTGCGCTGGTTGGCTCTTCCGGCGCTGGCAAAAGCACGCTGGCAGATCTTATCCCCCGTTTTCATGACGTTACCGAAGGAGAACTGTTGATTGATGGCAAAAATATCAAGGAGTATTCACTGCACTCGGTTCGAACTCAAATGGGTATAGTAACCCAGGAACCCATCCTTTTCAACGACACGATTGCAAACAACATTGCGCTGGGAATGGAGAAAGCCTCGCCTGAACAGGTTAAAAGTGCAGCAGTAATTGCCAATGCACATAACTATATTACCACAAAGGAACACGGCTATGAAACTAATATCGGGGATCGTGGAAGCAAGTTAAGCGGTGGCGAACGTCAGCGGCTCACGATAGCCAGGGCAGTTTTAAAGAATCCTCCAATACTGATCCTCGACGAAGCAACGTCATCGCTTGATACCGAGAGTGAACGCCTGGTGCAGGACGCAATTAACAAGATGATGCAAAACCGGACTTCCGTCGTAATTGCACACCGACTAAGCACTATCCGCCATGCAGACCAGATTGTTGTATTAGACAAAGGGTGTGTAGCAGAAAGCGGAACACACGATGAACTCCTGAAAAGAGGTGGCATTTACGAGAAGCTCGTAAATATGCAGGAAGTCAGATAATACATTAACCACGCTGGCAGGCCACAGGTTCGACCGCTTGCCTTACCAGAGATGGGGTTTAAAAGAATTCTCCGGCTATCGTTTACCCGAAAGCATCTGATTGCCTAAACGCGCGACGGACGTCCCTCAAAATAATCTGATCACTGAAAGCATTCCTCGAATTTCGTCAACCGCACCCACCAGAAACAAAATGGGAGGTGCGAAACACCTCCCATTATAATCTCTTCCTGCTGTTTACTTCACAATTCCCAATTTTGCTTCCATGCTTAACGTAGCATGCGGTACGGCACGTAAACGTGCTTTATCTATCAGCTTACCTGTAACCCGGCAGATACCGTATGTCTTATTTTCAATACGCATGATGGCCTTTTCAAGGTGATCGATAAACGTGATCTGGCGGCTCGCCATCTGGCTTAGCTGCTCCCTTTCCATACTCATGCTGCCATCTTCCATGGTCATGTATCGGTTGTCACTCTCATCTCCACCCATTTCATCCTTTCTCGTGATCAACCCTTGAAGGTAGGCAAGCTCTTTTTTTGCAGCCTCCAGCTTCTTATTGATCAGTTCACGAAATTCAGTCAGCTCAACATCACTGTACCTCATGGTTGGTTTTGAAGGAGTCTGGGCAGGAGTATCCAAAACACTCTTTGTAAACTCCGGAGCATAATCCACCATCTTGGTCGTAGATGTTTTTGGTATGACTACAGGACCATTTCCAGATGTTTCTTCTTTTTTGTCAGCAACCGGCTTTGGATTTATAGATGGTTTTGACGGAACTATTACCTGTTTGCCAGCGGCCTTTACAGCTGCAGCTTTACTCTCGGTCTTAGTTTCTTCCGGCTTGGCCCCATTAGCTGCGGCTGATTTAAGCGTAGCCTTACCAGAGGTTTCAACCGCATTCTCGTTATCGGTTTGATCCTCCGCTGCGACAATCGGTTTGGCTTCCGCCTTTTTTGAAGCTTTCGCGGTGTTCTTCGTTTCTATAGGTGCTTTTTTCACTGGTTTCGTCTTTAGGGTCTGTGCGGAAGTTGCCTCGGTTTTTGATACCTTCCCGGCATCCGCTTTTAAGTTATGATTAGAACTGTTTGTTTTCCCTGTGTGAACTTCGGAATCTCTCTCACGCGACAATCGCCGCTCAGTAGATGGTTGTTTACCCGGTTTAAGCGGCGCTTCAGCTTTCAAGGGTTTATTGGGCATAGCATTAATCGTTTTTTAAGATGCTGACCTTTAAAACATTATCGTTTACCTCAATGTCAATTGCACCAGATAGTTCAGGTACGAAATCGATACTATCTGCCAAAATTTCGGCGCAAATATACTTTTTATATTTCGTAATCGATTGACCCAACGCTTCATTTTCGAGTACTTTAACCTTTATCCTGTCAGTTAGTTCAAAGCCGCCATCTTTGCGCATGTTTTGAACCCGGTTAACAAATTCACGTGCTTCACCTTCGCGAAGCAGTTCCTCGGTTAAGGTGATGTCCAGTGCTACAGTAAGGCTTCCCTTGCTTGCAACACTCCAGCCGGGAATATCCTCCGCCAGTATATCCACTTCGCTTAACGATATTACCAAAGGTTCACCGATGTCCAGGGTGTACTGACCTTCTTTCTCCATTAAACTAATGTCATGTTGTGTAAACCCGGACAAGGCGGCAGACACTGCTTTCATTTTTGAACCGAGTTTCTTACCGAGCGCGATAAAGTTCGGCTTTATCTTTTTGCTAATGAATCCCTCTGTATCAGTCAGGTACTCAATCCCTTTTACATTTACTTCACTGGCGATCAGGTTCTCCACTTTTTGCAACTGCTCCTTCATTTCAAGGTTCAGAACAGGTATAAGTACTTTCTGCAACGGCTGACGTACTTTAATATTTACCTTTTTGCGGATCGACAGAACCAGCGAACAAACATCCTGCGCAAGTTGCATCCTTTCCTCGAGCGAAGTATCGATAGCCTCTTCATTTTCAGCAGGGAAATCGACGTGGTGAATACTTTCGACCGAAAAACGCGCGGTTACCTTATTCAAATTCAAGAATAGAGCATCGCTAAAAAATGGTGAAATCGGCGCCATCAACCTTAACACCGTTTCAAGGCACTCATACAGCGTTTGATAAGCGCTTATCTTGTCTGCCTCGTAATCTCCTTTCCAAAACCGGCGACGACTTAACCGAACATACCAGTTGCTCAGGTGCTCATCAACAAAATCTTCTATCGCACGCCCCGCCTGGGTTGGCTCATAATCATCCATTTCCTCGTTCACCCGCTTAACCAGCGAGTTTAAAGACGACAGAATCCACTTGTCAATCTCCGGTCGTTCCTGCAAGGGAATGTATTCCTCGCGGAAAGAAAAACCGTCAACATTGGCATAGAGCGAAAAGAACTGGTAGGTGTTGTAAAGGGTCCCGAAAAACTTTCTTTGGATCTCCTGGATCCCGCTCACATCGAACTTTAGGCTATCCCACGGCGATGCATTGGTGATCAGGTACCAGCGGGTGGCATCAGCACCGAACTTTTCAATCGTCTGGAACGGATCAACCACGTTTCCAAGGCGCTTGCTCATCTTATTCCCGCTTTTATCAAGCACAAGTCCGTTCGAAACCACCGTTTTATATGCAAGTCCCGGATATTTATCATCACTCACCTCATAACCGCGCGACCTCAATTCTTCCTGTACATCTTCCTTAATCAGCGAACTGATGGCATGCAGGGTATAAAACCATCCCCTGGTTTGGTCAACGCCCTCAGCAATGAAGTCTGCAGGATAGTTCGCCGCAAAATCCTTTTGGTTTTCAAACGGAAAATGCCATTGTGCAAGGGGCATTGCCCCACTGTCAAACCAAACGTCTACTAAATCCGGAACCCGCTTCATGGGTTTACCCGATGCACTCAACAATACGATGTCGTCAACAAATGGTTTATGAAGATCGAGTTCAGCACGCTGCATATGAACATTTACGTCATCGCCCAACACAGCCCTTGCCGTATTCGCCCTTTCCAACAATTCCTCAATTGATCCAATGCAAATTTGCTCTGATCCATCCTCCGTTTTCCATATTGGCAGTGGAGTACCCCAATACCGGCTTCGGCTAAGGTTCCAATCCACCATATTCTCGAGCCAGTTACCAAATCGCCCTTCACCGGTTGATTTCGGTTTCCAGTTAATGGTTTTGTTCAGCTCAACCATCCGCTGTTTAAGTGCCGTCGTTTTTATGAACCAGGCATCCAGGGGATAGTACAATACCGGTTTGTCGGTCCGCCAGCAATGAGGGTAACTGTGTTCATACTTCTCAACTTTGAACGCCCGGTTTTCGCGCTTAAGCTTCACTGAGATGTCTACGTTCACATCTTCGTACGCCTTTTCATCTTTATAATTCTTTACAAACCGGTTGCTGAATTCACCCAGACCTTCAACGAATTTTCCTTGCCGATCTACCATCGTTAAAATCCCGATGTCGTACTTTTTGCCCACCCTGAAGTCGTCCGCGCCAAAAGCCGGTGCCGTATGCACGATCCCTGTTCCATCTTCAGTAGTCACGAAATCACCCAGCAGCACGCGGAATGGATCGCCACCAGCGTTTTTGGGGTCATTTGCTTCGAAAGGTAATAACTGTTCGTATCGACACTCTTCGATGTCCCTGCCTTTAAATGTCGCAATGATTTTATATGGAAGAATTTTGTCCCCCTCTTTATACTCCTCAAATGAGGCGTTTTCGCCTTCAGCCTTAAAGTACTTACCCAGCAGGGCTTGTGCAATTACAATGTTTACTCGTGAGTGAGTATAGGGGTTAAACGTTTTTACCAGTACATAATCGATATTAGGTCCAACCGTTAAACCAAGGTTCGATGGCAACGTCCATGGCGTTGTCGTCCATGCCACAAAAAACACCTCATCAGATCCCGCCACTTCAAACAGGAATTGTGAACGATCATCTTTGATGGCCTTAAACATCGCCACAACCGAGGTGTCCTTAACGTCCTTGTACGTGCCGGGCTGGTTAAGTTCGTGTGAGCTCAAGCCTGTACCGGCGCCGGGGCTATAGGGCTGTATACTTACACTTTCATAAAGCAATCCCTTGTCGTACAATTTCTTCAGTATCCACCACAGCGTTTCAATGTAGTTGTTCTCGAAAGTGATATAAGGCTGCTCAAGGTCAACCCAATAGCCCATTTTATTGGTAATGTCATCCCACTTATCCTTGTATTTCAACACCTCACGTCTACACGTCTCGTTGTACTCCGCAACCGAGATGGTTTTCCCGATGTCTTCTTTTGTAATCCCCAACATTTTCTCAACGCCCAGTTCAACGGGGAGGCCATGGGTGTCCCAACCGCCTTTACGTTTCACCTGGAAGCCCTTCATGGTTTTATACCGGCATACAAGGTCTTTTAAGGTACGGGAGATCACGTGATGAATTCCCGGCATTCCGTTCGCACTCGGCGGTCCCTCGTAAAAAACGAATGGTGTAGCTCCTTCGCGCAGCGAAACACTTTTTTCAAATGCACCATTATTCCTCCATGCTTCCAGCATTTCTTTTTCGATCGCAGGCAGGTTTAAACCGGAAAATTCTTTGTACTTCGAGCTCATAGGTTCTGTATGTTCTGAAATTCTAACCGCATATTAAAAATGTGTGCAAAGGTAAGGAAAGTGTCGGTTCAGACTTCCGGGTGTAAACCTTGGCTTCATTGCAGAATTTGCGACAAAAAATGATAGTATAGAACATTTGATACCCTTCGAGACTATCCGATGAGGATGTTTTTTTATGGTACAAGCTTTTGTCCATTGTTCTGCTCCGGTTGCCCGCCCGCTGCGCAGTCGGACGGGTGTCACTCACTTATACGGCATAACCGCAGGCGGCTTAAAAACACAGGATTATGTGAGGATCATAGCGAGGACCTGCCATCCTTGCCGGAGAGCGGGGCCGCCCTGGTTAGAACCTCATGCAGTTGGTGCATGGAATCGAATTACGGTTATTTCCTGCTTAATGTCCACCTTACACCCAAAAACAACCGGGTTCCCTGCACAGGTGCATAATTGTATGAAGGATCAAAAGAATAACCATTTGGATTGGTTTCCGGGCGCGGCGCCCCAGTCACGTCAAAGTATTTTCCACCGGGTTTGTTAAACGGGTCATCAGGATGCAGCAGCGGATCAGACGGGATGAAATTCAGTATGTTCTTTACTCCCCCGTACATCTCTATAGAGCCCCCAAAGCTTTTTGTCGCTTGCAGGTTCATGATGCAATAGGTAGGCGACATCCCGGGCCGGTAATCATTCGGTACCACAGGGAGGTGCATTGGCCCGTTGAGCCTGCCTGTCCAGTCGAGGGTTAACGCGTAACGTGGAAAGGAATAACTGGCAGCCCAGGTTCCGGAGAATTTGGGTGCAAATAACTGCGGTATTTTTTGCGGCTTGCCAGCAGAGTCGCTCTCTACCTGGTAAACGTCCATCATTGTTATTCCTGCATTAAGCTTTAGGCGGTGTGCTATCGCGAGATCAGTATTTAACGAAAACCCTTTTGATGTGGCATGACCATCAAGATTGTCGTAGATGATTTTGCGGGGATCACTGAGGAAATCGCCGACTATCTTGTTGCTGAAATGGGTGTAAAACATGCTTGCGTCAAAGGAGAAGGTAGCGCCGGGCGATCTGAACTGGCTCGCGTAATTAAGATTTACGTTCCAGCTTTGCTCAGGCCTTAGCTCATCAGTGATAACAATATTACGCGCGCCGGTAAGCGCCGCATGATCTTCCGTAAACAGGTTTACTACCCGGTAGCCGTTTCCGCCGCTTAGCCTAATGGTATTGTTTTGGTTTGGCGACCATTTTACCGCAAGCCTTGGCGTCACAATACCACCATGAGCATTGTGGTGATCGAATCGTAAACCAACAAGGGTAGTCAGCTTTGAACTTGCTTTTATTTCATCCTGCACGAATATACCCGGCAGCATCACCCGGTCAGGCTTGTTGCGTCCATTCGCCATAGTAGCCGGAGAGTTATCGTCGTAGCTGGTAAACCGGAATGGCAAACCTACGAGCAGGTCGTGCCGGCCGTAATTGCCTGCCCAACGCAATTGACCGAACGCCACGTGTTGTTTAGCATAATATTTTGTCTGGCCATAATAGCTATCCTGCAGATGATAGTTGTAAGAAAGATCGGCCGAGAGATGGGCGTTAAACCCGTAATTGCCGATTAACTCGACCCTGTTGGTAAGGATGCTTTCGCCATAAACCTGGTTCGATCCCCGAAGTTTATTTGTCCACTGCAATTCTCCGCCCCACCGGTCCTCATGCACATACCTGGCTGCAAGGCTGGCAGTGCCCGAAGCTCTGGTGCGGAAAGACCACTTGTTGAAAACGGAAAACCGGTTCTGTAGCGCAACGTCGGTAAAGTTGTCGTAGTTAATATCCCGCTTGTTCCAGTAATTGAAATAGTTGATGCCGAGGAGCGCATTGGCCTTACCAACTTTGAACCCGGTGCTGACATCGGTATTGTATTCACCAATGCTTGTACCCGAAAAATCCACTCGAAGCCGTGGAGCTAACGCGGGCTCTTTGGTGATAATGTTTACCAATCCACCAACAGCTTCGCTTCCGTACAGTGTAGAGGCGGGGCCCTTTACAATCTCAATTCTTTTTACAAGGCTGTTGGGTATACCAGAAAGTCCATACACTGTCGACAGGCTACTCACAATAGGCATACCGTCGATAAGAATCATCGTATACGGACCCTCCATACCATTGATGTGGATATCTCCGGTGTTGCAAACATTACAGTTGAGTTGGGGTTGAACTCCGTTTACCATTGAGAGGCTCTCGAAGATATTTGGTGTAGGATTTTTGTTGAACAGCACTGGCGTATAAACTTCCACCGAAATCGGACTTTCCATTTTTGATACCGCCTTCATCGTTCCACTCACGACCACGTCGTCGAGTGTTCGGGAGTCGGCAACTAAAATAATGGTGTCTCCAAAAACCTCCCTGCTACCCGGCATAAAGTCCCTGGTTTGGTGCATGAACCCGATAGCAGAAAAGTGGAGCCTGGTTTTGCCCTTCAAGCCCGTTAAAAGAAAATGACCAGCTTCGTTTGTAGTGGTTCCCCTTCGCTTTCCTTCGGCTGCAATTGAAACGCCAGGCAGAGGCTTGCCCTGTGAAATTACCACCCCCCGAACCGTATCACTTACCGGTTGACTACCCGCGGAAAGCATAAGGCAGGCGAAAGCACAAAACAAAAAAAATCTCAACATATATTTAGGCTTGTCTAAATTATTATTTCAACAAACTTAATAAATATTTCATCTTTTGCAATGGTTTGTTTTAAGCCACTGAATTGATGTTACAAAAGTCTCCTTTGCTGATTAATAATAGTCTGTACCAATCTCA
>JASLBT010000121.1 GCA_030146445.1 Segetibacter sp.
CGTAATGATGAATATGGTAAAGAATACGCCATCAAGTTTATCGGGATACAAGTACTTATTAAACGCTATGAAATTGATGTTTACGCTATTGAGTAGGAGTTCTATCGACATCAGCATAGTGATCATATTGCGGCGGGTAAATAATCCGTACATACCGATAAAAAACAGCGCAGTGCTTACGAAAAGAATGTGGCTAAGTGGAACTTCATTCATATTAAACCTCTTCGTTTAGTAGTACTGGTTCAGCAACACCAGGGGTGATTAACCGGGTTCCTGTTTTATCCTCCACAACCATTAACCCCGGATCGGTCTTTTGCGTTGCAGGAGGTTTCATGGCGATTACAATACAGCCCACCATTGCCGAAAGCAATAACATGCTCACCACTTCAAATGGCAGGATATATCCATTTGTAGTAGTGCTGAGCATTTGTGTACCAATCTCAGCCACTGATGCGTTAAAGGGCTGTGATTTGGGTGCGGTAAAGCCGTAATTGTTTATCAGGTTATACGTAAACCCGAAACCGAACAGGGTGGCGAATAATGCAAACAGTGTTCGCTTCAGTAATGGCTTTGGCAATTCTTTCCCGGACTCCTGAGTAAGAAAAATAGAAAAAATGATGAGAATGACGATCCCTCCTACATATACCACGATTTGTACTGCAGCGATAAATTCAACCTGCATCCAAAAGTACAAACCGGCAATGCCTACCAGGGATAGTAGCAGCCAGATAGCAGACCTGAATATTTTCCTGGATGTAACGGCGAGCAACCCTGAGCCCAATATAATCGCGGATATAGCATAAAACAGAACCTGTGACGCAGTCATCTAAATTTGGTTTATGTTCACAAAAAGTTGAAATCATCGGGAATTCAACATACAAGCTCACTCTATTCCTTCCCTGATTTTAGAACCCGGCATATTCAGTTTTTTTGTGAGCATGCTGCGGTCGTAAACGCTGTGCTCAAACTTTTGTCCCATTTTGATGGCGTCTGTTGGACAGGCTTCTACGCAAAGGCCACACATCGTACACAGTTCGAGGTGATAAACAAAAGTGTCGAGTGCTTTCTTTTTTTTGCCTTCGGGCGTAATATCGAATTTGGTAACAATCTTTATGGTTGCATTCGGACACGCCAGTTCGCAGGCGGTACAACCGGTGCAGGCATGCTCCTTGTTCTCGTCGTGGGGCATAATCACTTCACCACGGAACCGATCCGCCATTACCAGTGTTTCCCGGTTATCGGGATATTGTTCGGTGATGATTTCCTTTGGATGAACAAAGTAGTAACCCGTCCGTTTCATTCCGCGGAGTAAGGACCTGGTTGCGTTGAAAATTTCTACGATATAATTTTTCAGAAACATGGCTAAGCGTATATTTTGTCTTCCTACGTGCACCTGGATTATTGTCCACGGTGACTAACCGGGAATGTCCGGGTTTGTTTTGTTGAGTTGCAGCCATTGCTGGCAGTACAACTTAGAAATGCCATCCAAAGATTGCTATTACTGTCACCAGCAACAGGTTAAATAAACTGATCGGTAACAGGTATTTCCACTCGAGGCTCAGCAATTGATCCACCCGCAACCTCGGGAAGGTCCACCTGAACCACATCATCAGGAAAATCAACAGGAACGTTTTTGCAAAAAACCATACCGATGATGGAATATAATCCATGATGTGGTTAAAGCCCTCCCAGGTGCCGATATGCAGCGGCATCCATCCACCAAGAAAAAGCGTTGCACCGATTGCACATACGATAAATATGTTGATGTATTCGGCCAGGAAAAACAAGGCGAACTTCATTCCTGAATATTCCGTATGAAAGCCTGCAGTAAGCTCCGATTCTGCTTCTGCCAGGTCGAAAGGTGCCCGGTTTGTTTCGGCTGTCGCAGCTATCATGAAAATCACAAAAGCGATTACAACCGGGATGTGCCCCTTAAACAGCCACCATCCATTTTGCTGGGCATTTATGATGTCGCCGATTTGCAAACTACCTGTAAGCACAACGATACAAAGGATAGACAGGCCTGCTGAAAGTTCATAGCTTACGATTTGTGCACCGCTGCGCATAGCACCGAGTAGTGAATATTTATTGTTGCTTGCCCAGCCCGCCATCAATATGCCTATCACAGAAAGAGATGAAACGGCAGCGATATACAATACGCCGATATTGATGTCCCACACCTGGAAGCCCTTTGCAAATGCTATCGGTGCAAGCAACAGCATGGCCACGATCATCACCACAAACGGAGCGAGATTAAACAACAACTTGTCGGCCCCGTCCGGTGTCAGTCCTTCTTTTAAGATCAGCTTCAGTGTATCAGCCGACGTTTGAAAAATGCCCATTGGTCCCACCCTGTTTGGTCCAAGCCGGATCTGCATGTGTGCGGCCACTTTTCTTTCCATCCACACCAGCACCAGGCCGAGTACCGCAAAAAGCGTTATCGCTAAAAGCATTACAATTGCACACTCAATAATCAATACCCATGTTCCAGTGAAATTATTCACCAGCCAGCTTTGTATTGAATTGGTTATGCCTTGTAAACTAAACACGGGAAAAAAATTAAAAGTCAAAAGTCGAAATGCAAAATGTAAAATGTAAAATTAAAAATGTAAAACCTTATTAACCTATACGTCTCATCTGTTATAACTCATATCCTATCACGTCTCGCGGCTGCCAAAGGATCCCACGTGGCTGGGAACGACAACAACTCATAATTCTTAACGCATAATTATTCATTGTCCCGTCTCATATCTCATTACTTCTTCTTCAACACTCATAATTCTTAACTTTCAACTCTGAACTAAAATTTTACCGGTCAATATCGGGAATCACCAAATCCAACGTTCCCATCGTTGCCATGAGGTCGCCAATTTTACTGCCGCGAACCATATGGTTCAATGCCGACAGGTTAGAAAAGCCCGGCGACCTGAACTTTATCCGGTACGGCGTGGTTCCACCTTCACTAACAATATAGACTCCCAGTTCACCCCGTGCCGTTTCTACCCTCGTATAAAACTCTCCCTTCGGAAGCTTTAAAACCGCCTTTGTTTTTGCCTGGTAATCACCCGGGGGGATGTTGTCGATCAGTTGCTCAATAATCCTGATGGATTGCTTCATCTCCCTAACCCGCACCATGTAACGGGAAAAACAATCGCCGCCGGTTTCAATGATCTCATCAAATTGCAGTTGCCCATAGATCTCGTATGGGTACACCTTCCTGATGTCGCACTGTACCCCGCTGCCGCGCCCAACCGGGCCGGTACAGCCGTATGAAATGGCGTCTTTGCGGGATAAATAGCCTACCCCTTTCATCCTGCTCTGAAAAATCACATTGCCGGTAACCAGTTCATCAACTTCGTCGATGTTTGATTCAAAAAGTTTGATAAAGTCCTTTACTTTTTGTTGAAAGGTGGGGTGAATATCCGCCATCACGCCGCCGGGAACCATGTAGTTCATCGTGAGTCGTGCGCCGCAGGTTTGCTCCATGATCTCGTTGATCGTTTCTCTTTCTCGGAAGGCATAAAAGAAGGGCGTAAATGCGCCGAGATCCATCGCCATCGCGCCCCACCACAATTCGTGCGATGCGATGCGGGTGAGCTCGTCCATGATCACCCTTATGTATTGTGCCCTTTCAGGGATGTCAATTTGCAACCCCTTCTCGACCGTCATCGCACAAGCATGATTG
>JASLBT010000161.1 GCA_030146445.1 Segetibacter sp.
GAAAACATCAGCATATAGGTTGCCTGGCTAACGATCTGCTTGCGGGGCAAGGCTCCGGATCCGGAAGTCATCAAAAACCGCAACCTTCCCCCGATCGCCTTTCGATACAACCCCGGCCCTAACTGCCCTGTCCCACGGAGGCAGGTACCTGCCATCTACAGGGGTCTTATTTACGGGCTCGTATCGTTTACCATCAGCACTCGTAAAAAAGCGAATAAGGCCTCGGCGAAACTCCATTTTCATGTAAACCATTGAACGGTTTTTCCTGCCTACGGTTTCAATGGTACTATCTTTTCCATCTTTTAAGCGACTAATCCGTAGCTGGTTTCGATTTACTGAAAAGCTGACGGTGTTTTTATCATCCCCGATTGCTGCAATGCCGGCAAGTGCTGTGCTTTTACCCGCCAATACTTTTGTGGTAACTTCATAATCGCCGGTAAAGGTTTTTTGACCAATGTACGCCCCTGATTCTGTCGGCAGCGCTTTCAACATCAGCTGACCTCTTTTTATGCCCGCATCCACATCCTGGAATACACTCCATTGCCACGTGCCCGACAAGGCGGGGGTGTTGAAGTTGTCTGATACGAGGCTGTCTCCCTGAGCCGCTTTGTAGTTTTCTTCGTCTAAAAATTGGATCCATCCGTTATTGTCAAACCTGAACTCGCGTAGTAATCCTTCCCGCCCCGTATACGCATGAGAATATTTGTTGTAAGCATGGTACAGCAAGTAATTCCTGCCATCTTTCTCGAGCGCAGTTCCGTGGCCGGGGCACATCCAATCGCCCTGGTTGCCCATAACAGGATTGCGTGGATCTTTCTCCCAGGGGCCTAAAAGCGACTTTGATCTTGCGGTCCCAACCACATAATCACAGCCACTGCCACAACAACCGGCCGCCGCATAAATTGCATAGAAGTAACCATTATTTTTTACAATCGAAACACCCTCGACAAGGTTCTTCTCCCAGGGCTGATCATTTCTAAAAAGTTCTTTTTTTTCACCGATTAGCGCAGTCCTTTGTTCGTTCATTTCGCTGGCCCAAATCGGCGTTGGTTTTCCTACACTGTTGGCATCTTCTTTCCAGATAAGATAAAGTTTGCCATTCTCATCGCGCATAGGGAAACCATCTATCGAGCCTGCTTCCTGGCAAATCAACGGCCCGAGGTCGGTGTATGGCCCTTCCGGTTTGTCGGCACTGGCCACACCAACACACAGGTTGCCGTTTTTTTTATGTGCCGAATAGTATATCCACACTTTGCCGTTTTCGTAAGTTATCTCCGGCGCCCAAAAGTAATAATCCGCCCAGTCCGGTTTTTTAGTGAAAACATAACCTTGCGGTTTCCAGTTCACCATATCATCCGAGCGCAATAACGGAAATGCAGGAAACCAGTTGGAAGTGGTTGCCGTTGCCCAAAATGAATTACCAATTTTCACCGCCGATGGATCGGGATGATCTCCCGGCAAGACGAGCCGCTGCGAGTAGCTAAACGTATAAGCCAGGAAGGCAATTAATGTACAGAAAATGTCCTTGGTCATAGATATGGTTTATGGTTACCAGTCAAATAAATTATCCCAGGGGCGGTCGGCCGTTAAATACATCATTACTGCTGAATGAATGCATCAGACACCTATTCCAGGTATTCTGAATTGGCTCATCACACGCCAACTTGCTTCGCGTTCGGTACATCCGGGTACATAACGTGTTGCTTACTTGCGCTACTCTTCGTAGCATATAGTTCAATTCATGCGAGCAAAACAAACGGGCTCGATCCCATGTTAAGCTCGCTAATCCAGGCGGTGTTCCTTCTTTCTTCGTTTGTTTTCTGATGGTATCTCAAGCGGGATTGCCGTCTTCACCGGCTCTCCAAAATTCGGCGTTCCATTGGCGTTCCAGGTAAATCGTTGTGCCCTCGGCGAACGAAACCTGCCACAGCCCTGGCGTGGTGCGGAATTAGCATGGTATAGGATCCAGTCTTCGGTACCATCAGGGGATTTGAAGAAAGAGTTGTGCCCCGGTGCATAAACCCCATTTGCTTCTGCACGTTTGAAAACGGGTTCGGGATGTTTGGTCCACTTTGATGAGTCGAGCAGGTTACTGCCTTTGGTGGTGGATAACATCCCAAGCACATAGTGGTCGGTCCAGCAACCGCTCGCCGAATACACCAGGAAAACATCATTACCGTGTAACAATATCTGCGGGCCCTCATTTACATATACGTTGCGCGGGTTAACATTGTCGCGTAGCTCGCCATGCCTTTCCCATGCATAGGTAGGGCTCGAGATTCTAACCCTATCCCCAACAAGCGTCCATGGGTTTAGCATTCTGGCGATATAAATGTCCTGCTGTCCGTTTTCCTCTCCCTCCCAACCGCTCCAGACCATATACAGTTGGTGGTTAAGCTGAAACACAGAACCATCTATTGCCCACCGGTTCAATCGGTCTTTTACCTGTCCTTTAAAGGTCCAGGTACCGGATAGCGGATCGGGTGAAGCATTTTCCAGAACATAAAGCCGGTGGTTCTCGTTTTTTCCATCATCGGCAGCGAAATACATGTACCACTTACCGCCAATGAAATGGATTTCAGGCGCCCATAGCTGTTTCGAATAAGGCGTATTTTTTGGGGGCACATAAATCGTCCTTCTCTCTGCGGTCGCAAGGTCAGCCAGGTTGCTTGTTTTATAAATCACCAGGCTGTCCGACAAAGTATGCGTATAGTAGTAAAAGCCGTCTTTGTATATACTCCATGGGTCGGCACCCCGAGGAAGCAGGGGATTCGTAAACGTTGTTTTCGGGCTTCGTTCGGGATGCTTTTGAACATTGCAGTTTAAGCAAAGCAAAAGCAACCACAGCAGGTGTAAACGTGCCCGGGTACCGACAGGCATTAAGCTCCTGCACCGATTGGTTTTTTTTTGTGGGACAAGCATTCGTTATAAATGATTCATCGTTGCTACGCTCAGTTCATACCCGGCATTTCATGGCATCGGGGGAAGATTACAGCTTGCTATCAGCACGTTGATGCTAAGGGAAATTGAACTTGCAAGTTTAACATTCCGGAACCACATCTACCTTTCGTTTGCCGCAAACCCCGCTTGAAATTACATCAATTGCTTAAGCCGCTGTTTAACTGCACTAATCTTTTTCACCAGATGGCCGCACCAATCTTGTGCCTATCGGTACGGGTTGCCCGAAATCAGGTGTACCATCCGCCCGCCAGGAAAACTTCTGAATCCTGGGGTTCCTGCTGGGATTGCAACCCTGCCCGGATTGAGCGTTTGCATGATAAATGATCCAATCTTCCGTTTTATCGGGTGACTTGAAAAATCCGTTGTGCCCCGGACCATATGCCCGGCTCGAAGTGCTCTTTGAAAAAACCGGTTGCGGTGTTTTGGTCCAGTCGGTTGCAACCAAAGGATCGCCACCATCGCGCAGCGTCATCAAACCAAGCGAGTAGTCGTCTGTCCAGCAGCCAGATGCTGAATAGGTAAGAAAAATTCTGCCCGCGCTGCTCTTCAGGATTTCCGGGCCTTCGTTTACTGCTGGTGGTGCCCCAATGTTTTCCCATGAGTATTGCGGCGAAGAGATCATCGTTCGATTGCTGCTGAGCGTCCAGGGGTTGAGCATTTCGGCAATGTATAGGTGTTGGTTATTATCGCTCGCCGAAGCGTGGCCACTCCACAGCAGGTATTGTTTGTTGTTGTGTTCAAGCACTGTTCCGTCAATAGCGAAATAGTCGGCAGCGGGATCAGCGATCTTTCCTTTGTCGACCCACGTTCCTGAAAGCGGATCGGCTGAGCTGTTTTCCAAAACAAACAGGCGCTGGCTACTTAAGTCGGCTGATGAACCTGCTGTGTAATAAGCATACCACTTGTTGTCGAGAAACCATAATTCAGGTGCCCACACATTTTCCGAATTGGCTCCGGTAGACGGTTTTGTCCATATGGTTTGCACGGTAGCCTTGCCCAGTTGCGACATCGCCTTTGTTTTCCACAGCTGAATCTTATCGCCGAGCGTATTGGTGTAATAGTAAATACTGTCTTTTTGGTATACCCAGGGATCTGCCCCACTTGTTAATAGCGGATTGGTAAAGGTGGTGTCTTTTGGTGCAACGGATATAGGCGGCACGTAAGAACCACTCCCCTTTTTACAGGCTGAAGTAAAAAAGAGAATTGTTACCAGGATCGTTGACAGCGGCTGTTTCATAGGTGTAGTTTAATGTATTTGCCGCGATAAAAAGGGATATGCCACCTGCATTTATCCAATCTTTATTACGGCAGATTTAAAAAGCTTCAAGGGTTCCGTTCATCGTTCTTTCCTGCACGTACGACAGGTTGAGTTTCAAAAACAGCAATGGCAAACAAGTAAGCAGTAATCTGATGGGTGTGTTAAGTCGTAAACCTGGTTTCATCATAAGAATGAAAAAGCCGGTTCGATTAAACATGCATCATGGTCCATGCGTACACGGAACAGGGAACCGGCTCCGAGGTTTGTCAGGCATATGTAGATGGGTTATTTGCAAATGCTTTAATAAGCTCCGTATTATCGCCGTGCAGTTAACCCGCTATTGTTATTGACTGCAGCCGGGAGTGTGGTATCAATTGCAGTAGGTAGCGGCTAATGAGGGTTAAGCCACCTTGAGCAATCGTTTGTGTAATTTAGGACATTACTGATAAGATCCGTATAAGCTTTTTGTCACCTCAGCCATTGCCCGGTTCCTTGTAGAGCCTTCCGGTATGCTTTTGTTTTGTGGTTGAACGCATTTTTTTAATGGGAATACTGCCGGGTGAGTTCGGCTTTTGGGTGTCGGCCTACCTTTGCTTATGGAGTATTTTAAACGCCTGGCGTCATTACTTAACATTGAACGCGAGGAAGACAGAAAATCATACCTGCAATACACAAGAAATGCATCTGTTCAGGAAAGGAGGGAAAATGGTTTTACCTGGTACCCTATCGCGATCCGCGGAACGGAGTTAAGCAGGGGCGACTACCTGACCGTTGAGGTGGAACGAACAACTCACCACGACATCAGCCATCAACTGCGCTTTGGTGTTTCTGCAGTTCTCTTTTCCAATCACGATCCCAAAAAGTTTAATGTTGAGGGAGTGATCGGCTATCAAAGTGGCAACCGGCTAAAAATTACACTTCGTACCGATGAACTGCCGGAATGGGCGAGCGAGGGTAAGCTTGGCATCGACCTGTTGTTCGACGACAATAGCTATGACGAAATGCAAAACGCATTAAGGCTCGCGCAGGTGGTTGCCGAAAGGGGAAAAGACGACCGGCTGATCAGGATACTTACCGGTGAAAGAACACCGGAGTTTAATTCGGCGATAAAAGCACCGGGTATAGCCCGCCTCAACGAAGTACAACAACAAGCGGTTGACAAAATCATAGAAGCCAACGACCTGGCCATTGTACACGGTCCGCCCGGCACAGGTAAAACCACCACGATTGTACAGGCGATTAAAGCGATGATCAGCCATGACCGACAGAAAATACTGGTGGTTGCGCCCAGTAATACGGCTGTAGACCTCTTAAGTGAAAAATTGTCCGACGAAGGCCTGAACGTTTTGCGGGTAGGCAATCCCACCCGCGTTTCAGAGCGCCTCATGTCGTTGACACTCGATGCCCGCATGGCGGAACACAGCGCGATGAAGGAGATAAGAAAGCTGAAAAAGCAGGCGGCGGAGTACAAAAACATGGCGCATAAATACAAACGCAATTTCGGCAAAGCCGAACGGGACCAACGAAAAGCCCTGTTTGATGAAGCGCACAAGATCATGAAAGAGGTGGCAAATACCGAGCAATATATTATCGACGACCTCGTGTCAAAAGCTCAAATCGTTGCTGCAACCCTTGTGGGCGCAAACCACTATACGGTACGTAACCTTACGTATCAAACGGTAGTGATCGATGAAGCGGGGCAGGCACTTGAACCCGCCTGCTGGATACCTATTCTTAAAGGTAAAAAGTTGGTGCTTGCGGGCGATCACTTTCAATTGCCACCTACGATCAAATCGTACGAAGCAGAAAAAAACGGCCTCGGGTGCACATTATTGGAAAAGGTAGTCGCTCGTCACCCCGAAAGCGTGGTGTTGCTGGAAGAACAATACCGGATGAATAAACTGATCATGCATTATTCGGGTAGCGTTTTTTACCAAAACAAACTTAAGGCACATGAATCAGTTGCCGATCACCTGTTGTTTGAAGGTGATGCCCCGCTGGCCTTTGTTGATACAGCAGGCTGCAGTTTTGATGAAAAGTTGGAAGGAACCAGCATCAGCAACCCCGAAGAAGGCGTTTTTCTTTTTAAACACCTGAATAGCCTGGTAACAACATTGGCCCGGCACTATGATCCGGAAAGCTTTCCAACTGTCGGGATCATCTCGCCCTATAAGCAACAGATTGTTCTGCTGAAGGAGCTTTTAACGGCTGAACCGGTGCTGGTACCTTTTGCAAACAAGATAACCGTTAACACCATCGACAGCTTCCAGGGACAGGAACGTGATATCATCTACCTCAGTATGACAAGGTCCAACCCGGAAGGAGTTATTGGATTTTTGTCGGACATCAGGAGAATGAATGTTGCGATGACCAGGGCAAAGAAAAAGCTGGTGGTGATCGGCGATAGCGCTACGCTTAGCCAGCTGCCTTTTTACAGCAATTTCATTTCTTATGCTGAAAGCGTAAACGCATACCAGAGTGCCTGGGAGTTTATGGACGTTTGAACCAGTGAACCAGTTACACCGGGCACCTGGAACCGTGTGGCCGACGGCTACCAATGGTATCGAAGATAGCCGGATACCACGCTTAAGTTATGGGCTGCTAACAGGCAAAGTTGAAAATAGATCTGCCGCTGCAGTGTGCGACGCAACCGGGGTTGAGCAATGTTTCCAGGCTGGGTCCAAAAAAAAGCTACGGTAGCTCACCATTAACGCCGATGAACCCGGATGGAAATCGTTTGTATTTATCTCTGTCTTTCTGTGCTACCTGCGATGACAAGTCATTCAGTGAGACAACCCGTTTACAAGTTCTTGATTGAAATGGAAACATTATGTGGTGCTACTTCGTCACCGCCGAAATACGGGTAAAGCT
>JASLBT010000177.1 GCA_030146445.1 Segetibacter sp.
TCAGCTGCCGCCTGGTTGCCTTATACTACTTCGAAGTCGATGATATCGACATTATTGTAAACCGGTACCGTCCAGATAATGTTTTCAGATTGTGCATCAAATAATTCCGATAAAAAATGCTCGTCGGTATTCAGGTCGGGCATAACAAGGCGGGTTCAGTGGTAAGTTTTTTGCGGTTTAGAACCTGTTTTTCATGTAGCATTACAGCCGCCCTAACTCGTCAACTTCCGGCATAAATGTAAACTAAATCCAATCCTGTGCTTACATTAGTTGAACCGGGCATAACGTAGGGCCAGAGAATTCGTGTTACGACCACGTAATGTCTTTAGGGTCGAGCGATGCGACAAATTCGCCCACCGCTGATCTCCCTCTTGCGAGCATTTGCTTCATCTCAGCCGGATCGAATGTCAAGCCGCCGGGCCCTCCGCCAAGTGGCAATAAAGGCCTGATCTTAAAAATTCTTAGCGGACTTCTGCCCTCGAAAACATTTGATCCCTGCCCCAATCTGAAAAACGAGTCTACCTGGGTTTGACTAAGCCCCGAGGCAAGCATCTTTCTTTTTACCGAGTCGATATAGGTTAGCGCCTGGTTATACTGTTCCGGGAAAAGCAAATCATTTTTGCCAACATCAGTGGTAAGTATATCTATTGTTTGTTGAAGGATCGGGAACAGGGTGGTGAACTCGGTATTAACGGTTTGCGATTCGGCAGAAAGCAGGATCACAAAGATCTCGGTGGCGCCTGCATCAATAGCCATCTGAACGCCTGCATATTTGGTAACGCCACCGTCGACGTATTGATAATGCGGGTTGGTCACACCAGGAACGTGTAGATTTACCTTTACAGGCGGCATAAACACAGGCTCGCATATGGAGGCCATCAGCGCCCTTCTATAGTGGTCCGCATTAATGACCTGGTTAACCTGGTATCCTTCGGGTTTTATGGGATTTAGATCGTTTGCAAAAACGGTCAAACGACCGGTTTGTAAACACGTTGTGGTAAGAAAAACCTTTTTCCCCGAACGCTGGAGTGCGGCAAACTTTGGATCGGGATACCAGGTGACAATTTTATTCCATGCTCCGTTGGCATCAAAAAGCGAGTGTTCATTGATGCGGTCAACGACGTTGAACTTGCGAAAAATATCACTGGTCTTTGTGCTGGTATAAAGTTGCTCCAGCAACGCAAATTCTTTTAGCGAGGCAAGCGTAACAACAAGTGCACCGGCACTGGTGCCTACGTATATGTCGAAGTCGAGCCGGGGATACGTTGCAGCAAGCTGTTGTACCACACCAACCGCAAACGCGCCTTTCGAGCCACCACCACTGATCACAAGTGCCCTGCTCATAAGCTAAGATTTATTGATTAAATGGTTCAGTTACCCTTCTCTTTCTGCTGATGCGTATGCCCAGCTGGCTCTGCAGCCACCAGTTATTGAAATGGTAATCCCGGTGCGCAGTAACGCCAAGAATAACCAGGTTCCCGAGGTCAGCGGCGAAACCAAGACCTACAAGGCGTTGCTGAGATATGCCCCAAAGGTGATCAAGTGATAGCTGCAGGTTTCCTGCGCTTCCAAATATACCCGCTTCGATTGTTTTTAGCTTTAGCGTTACGGTGGGGCCAAATGCCGCATCAAACTTTTTGTTGGTGTAAAAACCGTCTGCTACAAGCCCCGCCCGTAAGAGATTTTCAACAACAGTAAACTGGGGAACGGCCTGGATTCCGCCAATAAACAGCTCAGGAGAGCTATTGAACTTACCGGAAAGACCATGGTGCAACTTCAGGTGCGTGATAAAACCCGCGGGAAATTCAGGGTCATTTTGCGCCTTAACGGCATTACTTCCTGCAAGGAGTAGCGTAAGCACGAGTATACAGCATTTCATGATATCAGATTAGGCATTTCAACTTCCGCAGACCGAAAGTAGTGAACTTAGCGGCAGGAAACCTATTCAAAAAACCAGGCCAGTACACCAAAGAACCTTCAATGATATCTTTACATCATGCGGGAGAGATAAATGCTATCTGCGTTGACTTTGAAGCGTTCGGGGGTTGGTTGCAAAAGGTACTGCAAGTACAAGTGAGTGACACAACCGGAGTGGAAAAGCGTACGTCTGCTGGTCCAACAAAAAAAAGCGATGATGTGAAAACACGCTATGTACCGGAAGAGGAATGAACCAGCTGACATAATGAAAATAACAGGTGTTTCACTGCAACCCATCCAATCCTGGTTAGATAAGGCTCTTTTTTGCACGAACTGTACTGGTGGTAGCCAACCATCATTTTAGCATGCCTGCGGCTGAGATATACGCCATTTACAAGACCAATTTGGAAAGTTTTCTCAACATCCAGCAGTACGGTCAACACGTATTGTTAAACCTGTTTGCCACGACTTGAGTATTAATCAGTATTTAACGTCGTGCCCCGGAAGCAAAGGACAAATGGAGTAACTTGCAGCCCTTTTTAAAGCAACATATGACAGATATTACAGACTTTGATCCGAACCAGGCCGCCAACCCGAACAACAACATATTCGGGCTTCCGTTTTCTGAAGAAGAATCGAGAGTGGTGCTGTTACCAATCCCGTGGGAGGTGACGGTGAGCTATAATGCAGGAACTGCGAGGGCGGCAGAACAGGTTTTTAAAGCAAGCTTTCAGGTTGACTTATTTGACCCGGATGTTAAAGACGGCTGGAAACAGGGTTTTTACATGAAAGACATCGACAAGAAGATACTGCTTAAAAGCGATTACCTGCGTAAAGAAGCTGAACTGTACATTGATTATATTTCCAAGGGGGATGCTGTTTGCGACAATAAGTTTATGAGCAAAAGCCTGCGGGAGATCAACGAGGGAAGCAAGTTTTTGAACAACTGGGTTTACGAGCAAACGTCGGCTTTGCTTAATAAAGGTAAACTCGTGGGATTGCTGGGTGGAGACCATAGCACGCCGTTTGGTTTCTTTCGGGCAATCGCCGAACAGAACCCGGAATTTGGTATACTGCAAATTGATGCACACTGTGATCTTCGTAAAGCATATGAAGATTTCAGGTACAGCCATGCTTCAGTAATGTACAATGCCCTTACGGAAATACCTGAGATTAAAAAGCTTGTGCAGGTTGGCGTACGGGACTACTGTGAAGAGGAATGGGAATATATCTGCAACAGCGAAGGTCGTGTGGTGACCTACTTTGACAAATCCATAAAAGAAAGGCAGTTTGAAGGCGAAAACTGGAAACAAATTGTAAGCGACATCGTTGATCAGCTACCCCAAAATGTACTCATCAGCTTCGACATCGACGGGCTTGATCCTAAACTTTGTCCGAACACAGGGACCCCCGTGCAGGGCGGATTTGAAACCGAACAGGTATTTTATCTCTTTAAAAAAGTAATAGAAAGCGGGCGAAAGATCATCGGCTTCGATCTTAACGAGATTGGTGTTGGCGAAAGCTGCGGCGACGCAAGTGTGGGTGCCCGGGTGCTTTTTAAATTGTGTAACCTGCTGGTGAAGAGCAATAGCTAACATGGTATTCGATTACATAATAACACTACGTCGGCAGCCAATGCGGTTGGTTGACTCCATCAGCCAGCTGCTGTATGTAATTGCTATTGGGTCCTTCCTGTTCTTTGCACTTTCGTTCAGGGTGCTTCACAACGGCTACCTTGTATTTACGATTGGTATTTTGGGTTGCTGGATTTGGGCTGTTATCAGGAAACAAAAAGACAAAAAAGTTTACTATACTTCGGGACTCATACTCGCGGCCCTTGCGTGGATAACTCAACCTTACAGTAATTTTTGGCTGGGTACGCTATATATTTTTGCCGCGCTGGCAGAACGGGAGTTCAAGTTTACCAAAGAGATCGGTTTTGCGAAAGACCGGATCGTGATGAACTCGCTTTTAAAAAAGCACTTCACCTGGCAAGAGGTAAAAAATGCCATGATAAAAGAGGGTATCCTTACCATTGATCTTAA